>JALAGS010000163.1 GCA_022712315.1 Sphingobacterium sp.
GTATAAGCTTAATCGTTTAAATAACCAAAATAAAATTGCATTTTTTTTGTTAATGTTAAAATTATCAATAGTTTACCCAAAAAACAGCTTTATTTATACGTTTTTCCCTTCACCAAAAAATTGATCCTATAACGGGGAGCTGTAAAATAAAAAAGTCGGAAGAATTTTTCTTCCGACTTTGAAGGCTACAATCTATTTCCCTGTGCAGCTATTAAGCTTGAGATTTGGCTATGGACCGGATCATAGGCTATTATTCTGCAATAATGGAACGGTCTAAATGTACGTACCCTCCATCGACATGAATCAATTGTCCTGTTGTATGACTTGATTTGTCAGATAGTAGAAATACAGTTGTATCCGCAATTTCTTCTGCTGTTGTCATGCGGTTTTCCAATGGGATGCGGTCGGTAATTTTCTTCAATATTTCCACTGGATTTGGTAAAGTCTGAATCCAGCTATCGTATTGTGGTGTAGCGCACTCGGCTACAATAATTGCATTCACACGAATGGAGTAAGGCAACAACTCTACCGCCCACTCGCGTGTCAATGCATTACGACCTCCGTTGGACGCGGCATAAGCTGACGTATTCCCTTGTCCTGTTTCTCCTGTCTTGGAAGATATATTGACGATACTTCCTTTAGAGATTTTCAATGCTTCCAGCGCATGATGAGCCATTAAATAATAATGGATTAGGTTCTTATGTAATGAAGCGACAAATTTATCATAATCACCTGATGCTAAACCCACCCCATCATTATGTCCGGCATTATTCACCAAGCCATCAATGCGGCCATAGACTTCCAATGTCTTTTGGACAGCTCGTTCACAGTCTTCTGGTTTAGACAACTCTGCTTCAATGCAGAGTGCATCCACACCAAATTGTTTAATTTCTTCCTTTACTTTTTCATTATCCGCCTGTTTACGGCCAACAATGACCGGAATAGCCTGTTCTTTTGCCAAAGCATGGACTACAGCCCGTCCGATCCCTTTCGCTCCGCCGGTAACAATAACAACTTTATCTCTTAAATGAAGATCCATAATACTTTTATTGAATGGTTTGTTTCATTGATTGTGGTTAACATTCGCAACAATGAACTCGTTCTCTGGTTATTGATTAATTTATATTGACGTCATTAAGCCCATTATCTAGCTTCATGACCAATAAAAAACTTCAGCATGCTATTTTTCCCTTTCATAACATGCTGAAGCTTTTCTTTTTAAAGATTATACACGCGTATAGCGTTCTCTGCCCAAAAAGCATTCTTTTCTGCCGCTGTAAATTGCCCTAATTTATCCTCAACGATAGCAATGCTCTCTTCATATGAAGCCGCCAGAAGACACACAGGCCAATCCGAGCCGTACATAATGCGCTCCTTGCCGAAACGGGCAAAAATATGTTCCAGATATTGTTTAAAATCGTCAAGCTTCCATCCCTCCCAATCAGCTTCTGTTGCAAGGCCGGAAACTTTACAGACCACGTTCGGAAAAGCAGCAAGCGCATCGATAAACGCGGCCCACTCATCAAACGCTTTCGATTTGATCGGTGGCTTGGCAATATGATCCAATACAAATTGAAGATCCGGATTTTGTCGCACGCAATCCAGTGTTGCTGCATAATGGCGAGGACGGATCAACAGGTCATAGGTATAATCGTAATCTGCCAAAGCCTTCAGTCCATTTAATACTGCAGGGCGGATAAGAAAATCAGGATCCGCTTCCGCCTCAACAACATGGCGAAAACCCTTGATAACAGTAGTGGTCCGATACGCCTCCAGCTGTTGCCGAATATCTGCTGCCTGAAGATCAATCCAGCCTACTACCCCCTTAATAAAAGGATAATCGGCTGCAAGCTGAACCAAATAAGCCGTTTCCTCTTTGGACTGATCTGCTTGCACAGCTACAGTCCCTCCGAATCCGTTCCGTTCAAGCACAAACTGAATATCTAAGGGTGTAAAATCTCGTCTTATGACCTGCATCTCTTCTGTGATCCAATTATCTCTGATCGGATCGAATTTCCAGAAATGCTGATGGGTATCTATACGCATAGTGCAAAGAAAAACTTGATGTGTAATTAATTTTTTGAATACGCGACAACAGTCTGACGGGATTCTCCAAGACCATCGGCTCCCAACTCGATAACATCGCCAGGTTTCAAATAAATCGGCGGATTAAATCCTAAGCCAACACCTGCAGGCGTACCTGTTGAAATAACGTCACCAGGCAACAATGTCATAAATTTAGACACATACGATACCACATGTGCTACCGAAAAGATCAAATCCTTTGTATTACCATCTTGATAGGTTTTTCCGTTTACTTTTAACCAAAGACGCACATTATTGATGTCTTTGATCTCTTCTTTTGTTGCCATGAAGGGTCCCATCGGGGCAAAAGTATCACATCCTTTTCCTTTATCCCAGGTACCGCCACGCTCCAACTGATACTCACGTTCAGAAACATCATTATGCAATACATAGCCTACAACATAATCCAAAGCCTCATGTTCTTCTACATAGGATGCCTTTTTGCCGATGACAATACAAAACTCCACTTCCCAGTCGGTTTTAAGCGAATCTTTAGGAATCATCACTTCATCATATGGACCCACCAACGAAGTGGTCGATTTCATAAAGATGATCGGTTCAGCCGGAATTGGTGCATTTGTTTCCTTGGCGTGATCAAGATAATTTAATCCAATACAAACAATTTTGGATGGGCGGGCAAAAGGTGCGCCGATACGCTCTCCTTGAGGAACTTCAATCAACTTACCTTCATTTGCTTTTACAAATTCTTCTAGACGGGCTACACCATCTTCAGCAAAGAACTGCTCATTATAATCACCACCAAATGCACTTACATCATAATTTACACCATCGATCTGAACACCGATTTTTTCTCTGCCTTGAGCTCCAAAACGTATTAATTTCATTTTTATAGTATTGAGATAATAATATTTTATTTAAACTTTCTAGTTATTCAATTTAATAAAACCACCATCAATTGGATAGTCATTTCCAGTAATAAAGCCTGCATCATCACTACATAGGAAAAGTGCTAATTTAGCAATTTCTTCAGGCTGTGCCATACGGCCTATTGGCTGACTAGCCGATAGTTTTTCGAACATTTCCTCCTCTTTCCCAGGATAGTTCTTTGCGATAAATCCGTCCACAAATGGTGTATGTACGCGCGCTGGAGAAATACTATTGCAACGTATACCATAAGCCATGTAATCCCTTGCAACGGACATTGACATCGCATAAATAGCACCCTTGCTCATTGAATATGCAAACCGATCTGTGATGCCTACCCATGCGGCAATGGAAGCAAGATTAAGAATTGCACCCGAACCCTGTGCTTTCATGATAGGCACGATGGCATGCAATGCGTTATAAGCACCCTTAACATTCACGTTAAAAACACGGTCAAAATCTTCTGATCGGCAATTCTCCAAATTACCAACATGAGCGATACCGGCATTATTTACTAAAATATCAATTTTTCCGATATTTTGTGCTATAGCGGTAATTTCTTGTTGGTCAGTTACATTACAACGGTTGAATGCTGCCTGACCACCAGAAGCCAAAATTTCATCCACAACAGCTTTTCCGCCTTCTTCATTTAAATCCAGAATGTGAACTTTTGCTCCTTCCGCAGCAAATTGCAAACTGATCGCACGACCTATCCCACTACCACCACCAGTAATAACAGCTACTTTTTGTTCTAATTTTCCCATTGTTATTTAATTGTTAATGTCAATACTAAATCCGCCTCATCCGAAGAGCTAGGCAAATCCAATCGTAGACTATTGTTTTTATGACTAAACTTAATCTCTTTATTTCCAATAAATGTTTTTACTTTTTTCACCTGATAAGGAAGATTACTGATCGACAATTCCTTCTTATCTGTTTTGAACACATGCAAATACACCTGATTTCCTTTTTTCGTCAGCGCATACTCATCTGTTGGCGACACCGCTCCCCCCTCAGTTCCATAGATGGTCTCTCCATACACTTCCAGCCATTTTCCAAGTTCTTTCAACCTTTCTTGTTGATAGTCCTGAATTTCACCATTCGGCATCGGTCCTACATTGAGCAACAAGTTGGAACCGTGGCCCGCAGCCTTGACCAGATATTTCAGCACTTCCTGAAATGATTTTCGCGTCCGATCTTTTAGCTCAAATCCCCATGAACCTGCAATTGTTCCACAGACCTCTTTCGGTAATTTCCCGACATCATGTGCCTTCGTCCCAAAACCAGTGGTGTTCTCGCCGGGCAGATCACGCTCGAACATCTGAAAATCCTCACCTTCGAAGGGAGCTAAATGGTGATTATTCCCCACCAAACATTGGGGTTGTAGCTTGTGGATCAATTCATAAATTTCTTTGAAATGCCAATCCTCATTGGGTTTATCCCAATGACCATCAAACCAGATCCCGTCGATCTGACCATAATTGCTCAAAAGTTCAGTCAATTGACTTTTCATAAACTGGACATAATGATTCCAGTCGCCCTTTGTAGAATCACGACCCGCAATACCGCCGCCCGTCTTACCGACAGGTAAATAGTCATCCCGGTGCCAATCTAACAGTGAATAATAGAACATCACTTTTATGCCTTCGGCATGACAGGCTTCCACCAATTCCTTTACGATATCACGTTTGAACGGTGATTTCTTCACCACGTTATAGTCTGAAGCCTGGCTGTTCCACATCGAGAATCCATCGTGGTGTCTGGTTGTAAAGGTGATATACTTTGCGCCAGCCTGCTTGAACAATCTCGCCCATTCTTTTGCATCAAAAGAAATTGGATTGAAAAATTTAGGCAGCAAGGCATATTCATCCAAACTGATATTCTGGTTATTCATGACCCATTCACCATCGCCCAACACACTGTATACTCCCCAATGGATAAAAACACCAAATCGAGATTGATCAAACCATTCCCTATTTTTTAGGTTTTCGGGACTTGGCTGATAAGGTTGCTGGCTATAGCTAGCGGATACAGATCCGATCAGCAAGGCCAAACCACAGATAACATGTTTAAGATTCATATATTAAATCATTATTGATCTACAAGGAAACACCTCTACGCCAAGGGATGAAATCGTCTTGCCCCAACAGTACAGCCTTGGGTTTAATTTCACCCGAAGCAACCTCAATCACATAATCCAAAATACGGTGTGCGGCCTCCTCAATAGTCTCCGTTCCTTCGATAATAGTACCACAGTTCAAATCCAAGATATCCGGCATTTTCTCAAAAGTCTTGGTATTTGTTGAAAGTTTGATAACCGGTGTAATCGGGTTACCTGTAGGTGTACCCAGGCCAGTAGTAAACAAGACAATATTGGCACCTGCGGCCACCTCTGCGGTGGTACTTTCCACATCATTGCCAGGAGTACATAGTAAGTTTAACCCCGGACCGTTGGCCAATTCAGGATAATCAATCACCGCTGCAACAGGTGAGGTTCCTCCTTTTTTGGCTGCCCCTGCAGACTTAATCGCGTCAGTAATTAAGCCATCACGAATATTTCCCGGAGAAGGATTCATATAGAAACCCGAGCCATCAGCCTCGGCTTTTGCATTATACGTACGCATCAGCGACATAAAACGCTCCGCTGTTGGCTCATCAACACAGCGGTCGCTCAATTCTTGTTCCACACCACATAATTCTGGGAATTCCGCCAAGATCACCGATCCGCCTAAAGTCACCAAAATATCCGACACAAAACCGAGCGCAGGATTGGCAGAGATACCCGAGAATCCGTCCGAGCCACCACATTCCAGTCCAATACACAATTTGTCCAATGTGGCTGGTTTACGCTCATTTTTATCAGCTTGCATCATCCCCGCAAAAGTTGCCTTAATAGCCTTTTGCATAAGTTCCTTTTCAGTTCCTTCTTTCTGCTGCTCGAAAATATATAGCGGGCGATCAAAACCTGGGCTTCGCTTTTCAATTTCCGCCTTCAGAATAGAAGCCTGCGCATGCTGGCATCCTAAACTCAATACGGTCGCACCCGCGACATTCGGATGCGTGATATAACCGGCCAAAAGACCACATAAAGCATCCGAGTCCATGCGTGTCCCGCCACATCCCATCTCATGGTTTAAAAACTTGATTCCATCGACATTTTTGAATAGGCGTTCCTGCTCGCTTGAAGTTGAATTAGCAAGTAGATCCTGGTTGAGAATCTGGTTTACATCAGCACCAGACTTATACAGACCAATCAGATCTTCGACTTCGGATATATAATTATTAGCTTTTACTTTATAACCCAGTTTTTCCTCAAAAGCAGCCTTTAAAGTCAATACATTTCTATTTTCACAAAAAACCAATGGAATAACCAACCAGTAATTTGCCGTTCCAACCGTCCCGTTTGAGCGATGAAATCCATTGAACGTTTTATCTTTAAATGCAGAAACATCAGGTTTTGTCCAGGCTGTTTTGCGGTTTCCCATTCTGAAATCTTCAGACGCATGGCGCAAGTTTTCAGTCGTAATGAGTTCTCCCTCAGCTAAGGAAGTATTCAATTTCCCAACCAAAACACCATACATTAATATCTCCGTATCTTGTTCCATTGGCTGGATGGTAAATTTATGTTTGGCAGCAACAGCCTGCTTTAATGTAAATTCCTTACCTTCAAAAACAATCGTTGTTCCTTCCGCCAAGTCCTGTAATGCAACAAGGACATTATCCATTGGATGGATCTGTAAATAGCGCTGTATAGCCATAATTATACTAATTCAAATATTTTGGTCATCATTACCCATTTCTCCCCCGGTTTTGCCCCCGGAATAGCCGCCTGATATTTCCACATCAGTTGTTCCCATTCCTGCACTTTTTCATTGGCAGCATCCATAGCCGATTTTTTTTCAAATGAAAAGTCGTCGCCTACCTCCATGTTCATAAACAATCTATTTTCAAAACGATAGATTTCCATCTGCTCAACCCCAGCATCCAGAATCGAACGCTTTATTTCTGGCCACACCTCACGGTGATAGTCCTCATATTCCTTGATCAATTGTGGATCGTCCACCAGATCCAAAGCCATGACATATCTTTTCATTGTAAACTAATTAATGTGATTTAAGATTTTCTGTTTCCGCAATACTGACCTTTCTATTTTGGAATGCAAACAGTAAGACAACAATAAAACAAACCAATGGCACAAAATAACCATATTGAAAATGTCCCGTTTTATCTGAAATAAAGCCTAGAATCGGAGGCAACAACGCGCCACCAACAATGGACATCACGATGAGACTGGAAGCCGATTTTGTATCTGCACCAATCCCCTGTACACCAAAGGCGAAAATCGTCGGGAACATAATAGACATAAAAAAAGCGATACCAATGAGCGCGTATAGGGTCTGGATACCAGATCCAAAGATCACGAATAGGGATAAAATAATCGTTACAAACGAATAAATGATCAGCAGTTTCGATGCGGATATAAAACGCATAAAAAATGTTCCAATAAACCGGCCCAACATAAAAGCCAGTCCAGCAAATCCGGCATAATCAGCACCATCCTTACCCGATATTCCAGCAGCTTCCGTTGCATACAATACCAAGAAGCTTAAAATACAAACTTGGGCTCCAACATAAAAAAACTGAGCTACCACAGCCCAGCGTACATTTTTATGGCGCAACGCGTGGAAGAAACCTGATTTCCCATCTTCTTCGGCATCTTTGATATCAGGCAATTTGGTAAAGAAAAATAATGCAGCGATCAATAAGATCAATATGCCCAATACCACATAAGGCAATTTTACAGAAGCTGTTTCCGACTGTATATATGCCATTTTTGCCTGTTCAGCCATTTGCGCCAATTCCTCCTGTGACTTCGGCTCATGGGATAGAATAAACTTTCCACCGAAAATTGGTGCTACAAAGGCAGCAAGCCCATTAAAGGACTGTGCAAAATTAAGTCGTTGCGCCGATGATGCCGGATCACCCAATATCGCAACATACGGGTTTGCAGCAGTTTCCAGAATGGTAAGACCACAGGCAACCACAAATAAGGCCCCCAAAAAGAAAACATAACTTATCGTATTAGCCGCAGGCACAAAAAGAAAACATCCAATGGCAAAAAAGATCAATCCGATCAAGATACCAGCTTTATAGCCATATCTTTTCATAATAATCCCGGCAGGAATCGCCATCACAAAATAAGCGATAAATACAGCCGAATCGACTAATGAAGCCTGGAAATGGGACAAACTAAACGCATTCCTTAAATGCGGAATCAAGATTGGATCAAGGTTATGGATAAATCCCCAAAAAAAGAACAAGGACGTTACCAAAATCAAGGCAAATGTGTAACTCTTTTTATTCGTCATATTTTTCAAATGGTTATAAGTAGTTATTTAATGTAAAATAAGCTTAAATATGCTAGACAATATTCAAGTATATTATCAAATTATTAAGCTATATTACCATAAGCAAACAGAAATCTGTAACTTTACTGCATATATTTCACAATTATGAAAGCACAGCTACTTCATTTAAACAGTAATCTTGAGCATTCATTCAACGCAAGAAGAGACAATACGCCGCAGTACCACAACCTTTGGCACTACCATGAAGAATTGGAATTGATCTATTTTGCAAAGGGATCTGGAACACAGTTTATTGGCGATAGCGTTCGTCGCTTTGAATCGGGAGATATTACCTTAGTTGGTTCAAACTTACCTCACTATTGGTTATTCGATGAAATTTACCTCCGCGAGGAGGAAGCAGAACCAGCAGATATCCGTGTACTCCATTTTAAAGAGAACTTTTGGGGAAATGATTTTATTAATTTACCTGAAAACAAATCCATCAGAGATCTTATACGTGTATCAAAAAGAGGCATTTCATTATCGGAAATCAGCCGATTAAAAACAGCCCAATTAATCGATGCAATTTTGGTTTCAACCGGCACCGCACGCATTATTCATTTGTTGGAAATCTTACAGCGCATTGCAACCGAAGGACAGCATGATCTATTGACTAGTCCCACTTTTTCCATCCAGCTACAGGATCAGGACGCCAACCGTATGCAGATTGCCATGCAATATATCGGTGAAAACTACCGCGATCAGATACGTCTACAGGAACTCGCATCCTTAACAGGGATGACACCGAATTCCTTTTGCCGCTATTTCAAATCGCAGATCGGAAAGACGCTCTTTCAATTTCTGATTGAAATGCGCGTGAAGACCGCCTGCAATTTATTGATGGAAAACAAACATACGGTAAAACAGATCTGTTTTGAAGCGGGATTTCAAAACTTCTCGAGCTTCCATAAATACTTCAAAAATGTAACAGGTACGACCCCGCTCAGCTTTCAGCGATCAAAAACTTAACACTATTTTACCCAATAAGCTTGAATCTTCCATCAATCGATGTGCCTCTGAGGCTTCAGCAAAAGGAAGAATACGGTATATCGTAGGTTTAAAGTCTCCGGCGCTAAGTTTTGGCCATACCTGAGACCAAATATCATCGCGCAGTGTCTGTTTAAATTCACGGTCTCTGGCACGCAGTGTACTGCCTGTTAAAACAATCCGTTTTTGCATCAATTTCAGTAGGTCCAATTCAACTTTTGCACCTTCCATTGCATTGATGTATACCAAACGACCATCAGGACTCAAAAGGTTCATATTTTTTTCAAAATAGGAACCACCAATGCTATCTAAAATAACATCAATGCCTAAAGGCATGAGCTGCTCCTGAAAATCCTCCGTTTTATAATTGATCGCTTTGATGGCGCCCAATGACTCACAAAAAGCAGCTTTTTCGGGTGAGCTGACCGTCGTATAGACAACTGCGCCAAACAATGTGCCCAGTTGAATTGCCGTACTGCCAATGCCACCGGCACCACCGTGTACCAGAAAGTGTTCTCCAGCCTGCAACCTCCCGCGTCGAAAGACATTATCCCACACTGTAAAGACAGTCTCCGGCAACGAAGCTGCTTCCGCAAAGTCCAGATGATCCGGAATCGGCAAACAATGTCCCTGATAGACTTTCGCATAGGTAGCATAACCTCCCCCAGCCACAAGGGCGCATACACGATCACCAATATGCCAATCGACAACATCTTTTCCTTTGGCAACAATAGTTCCCGCGATTTCTAGCCCCGGAATACGCGGGTCCACACCTGCTGGTGCCGGATAATTCCCTTTCCGCTGGAAAACATCGGGTCTATTGACTCCCGCAGCCTTTACTTCCACTAAAACTTCCAGCTCCCCGAGCTGAGGTATTTCCACATCGTGGACTTCCAGAACTTCCGGTCCACCGGGTTCAGTAATAATTAAGGCTTTCATCATGATTTTTTTGGATATTTCTGTAATCTGATATTGAGCGAAAGCATAAAATAACGGGCTAACCGATTATTCTGAACATCCAAAATATCATTACCAACAACTGCCCGTGAGATACCCGTATTTTGGTTCATTAAATCAAATCCCTGAAATCTCAGCATACCTAGATTGTTTCTACCAAACGTATATTCCATATAGGCGTTGATGATCGTCGGATTGATATTACTCCATGAACTCGAATAACCCGCATTAAATTTTTGAGAAAGCTCAAGTCCCATAGTAAAGTGTTTTCCTAAATAAGCTTTTGACCCCAACCCAACGATTCCGGAATGTGCCGTTATATTATCTTGTACCGGCCAGTCGAATGTTGCACGGTTCAAGGAATAGTTCCCATTTAATTCAGCCTCGAAAATATCACTCCAGCTATAACGGAATTGGATCGCCTGTGTAAACAAAAAATGTCCACCAAAGCTCTTTTTATCATTGATGTAAGAGATGTTATTGTAATAATCTGCATTTCCGTTCAAGCTCATCTGCAAGTTGTCCGACAATAATGACGCCGTAAACAGGTAGTAGCTCTTAACATCATAATAACCTTCTGTATTGCGATAAGTAGTCTTCTGAATCGTGGAATTGGACTCAATGGTCCGATTGGCGACAATCTTATCATTCACGAGGTTAAAAGCAAGACTGGCTTCTAAATATTGTCCTCGTCCTGTAATGGATTTGCGATATTTGGAGATAATACTATGGGCAAACTCCGATTTCAGATCTTTGTTCCCAACTACAATATTTTGGGTATTGGTATTATCCACAACGGGTTGTATCTGATAGAAGCTCGGCTGATTATTGCGGCCGTAGTAGTCCATAGAGAGATCTTCCTCTTTTGTAAATTTCCATTTCAACCCTGCAGAAGGCACCAGATTGACATTTGAATAGGAAGTTTTTATCAGCTTATCTGTCGAACTGCCTGTCAATTCCGAAGGCTGAACCGCAAAACCGAAACTCACTTTCACTTTTTCGCTTAAATCTTGCCGGTAAATCATACCAACTTTGTTGCTTGCAAAAGAGTAGTCGTATTTCAAACTTAGTGAGTCCACAAGAATGGGACTGTTGTTAAAGTTATTATTATTGTCAAAAGTAGATCGTCTCGCATCGATTTTAGTATAGTCAAAATCGTAATTGATTTCCAGGGTACCTCCTAAATCAACGGGTTCGACCAAAGACAGACGACTTTGGATATTTTTATTCTCATTGCTGGAACGGATCATCTGATTGAGGTAAGTCTCTGTTATCTTGGGTATGTTGGTACTGCTGTCAATCGCTCTATTAAAATCGCGAACCTCCTCATCCTTGTCCAGGGAATTAAAATCTGTATGCAAAGTATAGAGTACCTTTCGTCCGGGCTTGGTAAAACTTCGGACGTAAAAAAGATCTAAAGCCGCTGCGGGACTTTCGGTGCTATTGGCTGCACCATAGTTCCCGGTACTGCTCAATCTGTTATTTTGTATCCGTCTATCTTTTAACGTATTGCTTGTTGAGTTGGTCCAGGACAGCTTGGGCGATATTTTAAGCTGATCTTTGGGAGACAGCTTCATATCAAAATCCCAGTCCATTTTGTGTGTGCGATCGATAGATTTTATTTTATAATCTTCAAAATTACTAATCAGATTATTGGCGCCTTTGCCATATCCATAGACCGATTGCAATAGGGAATTTCCCTGAATATAATTATTGCGTTGTGTAAAACCATATTTACCGCTTGCTGTTACCGTTTTAGAAAGGGGACTGGAAAAGCTACCACCAATAGATCCAATTCGATTGAGGCCATCCGTAGGATCTGCAAAGTCCGCCAGTTCGCCCATCTCTCTTTCCCGCTCGCCGCCATTGGGCGAACCGAAAGAAAAGAGATTTGTATTGGTATTATTAACAGAGGTGATAATAGAATACTCTTTCCCATCATTGAAGCGATTCAGTCCGGCGCTACCCAGATAACGGTCCACCGAACCGCCCCCTAGGGTCGCTTGACCGAAAGTAATTTTCTTCTTATCGTCTTTGAGAACTATATTCAGGACTTTTTCAGATTCGGTACTTTTAATCCCTTTTGCGGTCGCCTCATCTCCATAAAAATCAATCACCTGTACACTTTTCACAAAATCTGCGGGAAGATTGCGCGTGGCAGTCAACACATCACCACCAAAAAATTTCTTTCCATCCACCTTGACGGAGGATATGGGCTTGCCAAAGGCATAGACCGAACCGTCACGGGAGACCTGTATATTTGGCAATGCTTTGAGCGCCTCTTCTAAAAGCGCCCTTCTGTCAAATTGAAAGGCATCCAGGTTAAATTGAACGGTATCCTGCTTATAGACAATCGGTTTATATTTTAATACAACCACTTCTTTTAACAGGGATACATGCGGGAACATGGTTAACTTTCCGACATCCAATTTAGCGGTCGTACTATTGTAGAGTGGATAGCTCCGTTCCAATATGCTTAAGCCCAACTGGCTGCAACTGATCCGGATATCATTCCCCTGCACACGACTAAAATGAAAAGAACCTGTTGTGGAGGTCGATGAAAACAAGGTATCGCGGGAACTTGTCAGATGGACACTGACGCCACTTAGGGGTCTTCCTGCCGTATCTACAACAATCCCATAAACTTCTTTTTTTGACACCTGCCCGAAAGCATTTTTGGGTAAAAAAAACAAGCTCGTTATAGCTAAAAAAAGTACTAACCGGATAATATTCCCGCCCCTTAGTTCCATCAAATAGACTTTGCAATAATACAATTCAATATAAGAATTCTTAAGCTATTAACGTAAAAAGTTGTGATTTTGTATAAAAAAAAAACGAGCTGTCGGGAAAACAACTCGTTTTTTTACACTATTTTTTTTCAATTTATTATTCACCTGCAAAGGTTACTTTAACAAGGTGTTTGTCAATTTCCCAACGACCAGTACCGTCTTCACCAATTACATCGAATAATTCCAGGATACGTCTTGCAACAAATTCCTCTTCTACTTGCTCTTCCAAAAACCACTGTACAAAGTTAAAAGTAACGTAATCTTTCTCTCTGGCACATCTATCGGCGATGTTATTGAATTGCTCCGTAACAAACATCTCTTGTTCCAATGTTTGCTCAAATACACCACGGAATGATTCAAAATCCTGTGGAATACCTGTAACTTCCGGAGAAATTGCACGGCCACCACGATTGTTAATATAATTGAAAAGCTTCAACATGTGTTCACGCTCTTCGTTGGATTGCTTCGCAAAGAATTCTGAAGCATTTTCCAAACCTTGATCGTCACACCATGATGACATGGCTAAATATAACGCTGAAGAATGAGCTTCAACTTTAATCTGTGCATTCAATATATTTTCGATTTCTTCTTTCAAAGAAGATTTTAATTTCAATAAATCTTTCATATTTACCTTAAGTTTAATTTCTAAAACAAGCTCAGGTGAAACACACGCTCACCCGATTACATCACAAAGATACGGTAGATCTTCAAAATATGTAGCAACAATATGCAATACAAATTCAGTCTAAATTAGACAAACAAACCGCAACTTGTTTAGAATCAATACAATTACAAATACGTATTATTGATACTTTCAATATGCAATAAATTAAAACAATAAGAAGCAAAATTCATTAAAAAATATTGAATTTCAACAAAAAACAGACAGTAGTACCATTGACACTTATTTAAATTAAAATTAAATAAGGTTTTGACCAAACAAAATCTTCATGACTTCCAAGATACCAACAGCAATGAAAGCGAAAGAAGGCCTTTCTGGCTAATAACAGCAGACGCTTTCAGAAAAAACGCGGTGTACATCATAGACATACACCGCGTTTCAATTCGTTTATATATACTACCTTATGCGAAAACCGCAAATGGCGAAACCTGCAAACAAGTTCTGATAACGCTATTGAGCTCCATCATAAATTTAGCTCCAGCCAATAATTCACGCAACTGAAGCACATCTTCTACAGCCAAAATGAAACATCGTTCTGTACGGAAAGGCATAACAATTTCAAAATCAGATGAACGTGTTGTATCATGCAACATGCGTTCGACGTCAATAGCATCAATTCGTTTCTTAAACTTCAAAAAATCCGATACGGAGAAAGAAGTTGTTTCATTATTATATTCCAACCAGAAACAATTTTTGCGGCTACATTGATAAACTGTACCTGCTGTGGTTGAAAAAACTTCCTCAACATTTGCTAACGGACAAACCAATTCTGACATTTCTATTTCCCTTATCATTTAAATCGACCAAAAATAAATATTATTTATAATCAATCCAAGTAAAATAGGAGATTATTTTGATTTAATATAAATAAGCCTTTCAACAAATAATGACAAATAAAAAGGAGGCCATTATCTATTGGCCTCCTTCCCTTAAAAGTATGTGCTATATTTTTAATCGTATTCTTCTTCCTCTTCTTCTTCCTCAACGGCAAGAACTTCAGCACGGCCATTGATCACTGTATTTTTTACTTTTGTCTTATGTTTGTTGATCTGCCTGCGTAAGGATTCTACAGCAATATCTGTTGCTTCCTCAAAACTTTTTGCTTGCCCTTTGGCAAAAAGCTGGCTCCCTGGGATATTCAATTTAATTTCCGAAATCTTATTTGCTTCATCGTCGACATTTTCCAATCGCAGGTAACATTCGCCACCAATAATGGAATCCAAAAACTGCTCCAATTTTCCTGTTTTCTTTTTAATAAACTCGATTAGCTTTTGATCAGCGTTAAATCGAATGGATTGCACAGTAATGTTCATTTTTCCTCCTTTTTTTAAGCTTTTGGATGAGCTTGTTTATAAATTGACTTCAATCGCTCTGCTGAGTTATGCGTGTACACTTGTGTTGCCGCAAGTCCTGCATGTCCCAGCAGCTCTTTAATTGCATTTAAATCTGCCCCATTGTCCAACAGGGCCGTTGCGAAAGTATGTCTCAAAATATGAGGGCTTCTCTTACCTTGAGTGGAAATCAGCGTCAATTGCCGATGTACAATATCATAAATCAGCTTGGCATATGCTGGCTTTCCTTCTTTCGTAACGATTAGTAAGCTGTTATTAGTATCAACAAATTGCGTCGCTTTTTGTTGCAAATAGTTTTTCAATTCTTTCAATAAAAGATTATTGATCGGAACCAAGCGTTCTTTGTTCCTTTTACCTAATATAAGAATATTTTTATTAAAAAAATCAATATCCTGCTCCTTAATTTTCAACAATTCTGCCAATCGGATCCCGGTACCGAAGAGCAATTCCATCACCATATAATCGCGGCAGGATTCAAATCCATCCTGCTCCTGTTCCATCTGATCCAACAAACGGACCAGCTTTTCCTTTTCAACAACTACTGGCAGTTTTTTAGCAGTTTTTAACGCTTTAATGAGCGTCATGGGATTTTTAACTATACACTCCTCTCGTTGCAAAAATTTAAAATAGGTTCTCAGTGAAGACATACTGCGGTTGACCGAACTTGCATTTTTTCCAGATTCGACCATCTGCGCAAAATAATGACGCAAATCACGGTAGACAATTTCCGCCACAGTCAGTCCTTCGCGTTCCAAAAAAGACTGAAACAATTCCAGCTCATGCTTATAGGCTATCACTGTATGTTCCGAATATCTTTTTTCAATCTGTAAAAACCGAATAAACTCCTTTTCCAACATATTTTCCCTTGCTATATAGCTTAAATTACAAACTTAAAAGCACAAAAAAAAGGGAAAAGCTAGGCTTTTCCCTTTATATTTTAAAATTCTCAGCGAATCAATTAGTTAGCTACATCTTGATTCAAAGATTGTTTGTAAATCGCTTTTTTCACTTGAATGCGACGAGTTACAGATCTCTTTTCGTAAGCTTGACGTGAACGCAACTCTCTTAAAACTCCAGTTTTCTCGAATTTCTTTTTGAAACGTTTCAATGCTCTATCTAAAGATTCTCCTTCTTTTACATTTACGATAATCATGCGTTATATATACCTCCTTTCGCCGCTTTTAAATTTAAAGTGGGACAAAGGTAAGCTATTTCTTTTTAAAAAGGAAAATAAAATTGTTTTTTATAACAATTCAAATTCTTCCAACAAGATTCTAAGTGGCTTCTCCTTGGTACACAAGGCCGTATGCCAGCCCAATCGCGCTGCTGTCGCAAGATGCTGTGGGCTATCATCGATAAATAGCGTCTCCGACGGATCCAATTGCTGTTCCTGCATGACCAATTCAAAAATCTCCTTGTCCGGTTTTCGCATTCCGACTAAATGGGAATAATAAGTTTTTTCAAAAAAACCTTCATTGTTCGCAACACCATATTTCTTCTGAATATCATTCATACAATAGGCATAGTGAATCGCGTTGTTATTGCTTAACAAAAAGGTTCGATATCGGTCTTTCAGTTGCACTAAAATCTCGTGATTACCTTCTGGTACACCAATCAGCAAACTGTTCCAGGCCGCATCAATCTGTTCGTCTGTCAATGCTGGATTCTGGGTTAATGTTCTTATCCCCTCACGAAATTGAGCAGAATCAATTTTTCCCTTATCAAAATTATCAAAAAGTGCGCTTTGACCATGATGCCCAAATACAGCATCCACATTTTCTATACCTAACTGAGTAAAAGCATCTTTCAATTTTACAAAGTCGATCATAAAGATCACATTCCCATAATCAAGAACAATATTTTTAATTTTTTCCATCGAATTATTTTGAAATATCGATACAAATATCGATAATTGCATCGTCAAAACGGCACAACAGCTGTTTAAATTGACAAAACAAAAGACCTGCTCCTATAGCTCAGTCGGTTAGAGTAGAAGACTCATAATCTTTTGGTCCCTGGTTCGAGCCCAGGTGGGAGCACAAAGCAAAAAAGTCGCTTTTCTATATAGAAAAGCGACTTTTTTCATTTCTTCCCATCAGTTTTCATTGATGGGATGCGAGATTACGTATTAAAAATTCGTCAATGACATCGACGCACTTATCCACCCAAGGATGGAAAAGCCAGAAAGGGTGTACCTGTACATCAAATGTATACACTTGATGTGCCGTCCCCCAACGCTTTAGCATACCGACCAATTCATCTTGCCCGGCATGAAATCTAGGAAGGCCACTATTTATGAATAACATTGGTATTTTCTGTTCTTCTCTGGCCCAAAATATGGGTGAAGCCTCTTTCCATATTAACGGTTTTTCGGCAAAGGTTCCCCCAAGCCAAAAAGCATCTGGAGAATCAGGCTTCCGCTCCAAATTGAGTGAAAGTGGGGCCATGAAATCCACCACTCCATCCAAATTAATAATAGCCTGAATCTGCGTACTGTGTTTAGAGGCAAGAAGTGGTTCAAATTTGGGTACACCGCCTGTCAATCCAACCAAACTCGCGAGGTGGCCCCCTGCTGAACTTCCGGCCACCACAATACGGCTACTGTCGATATCGTACTGATCTGCATGATTTTTAAGCCATAAAATTGCTGATTTGATATTGAGTATCGCGTTTGGATATTTTGCTTCCAACGATAACTGATACTCTACCGGAATGCAGACATACCCTTTTCTCGCCAACAGCTGTGCGATGGGTACATCCATTTCCTTTTGACCTGAACGCCATCCACCTCCATGTATCCATATCACTGCCGCACGTTTTCTCCGGTCATTAGGCCGGATAACATCGAGATGTAGGTCCCGAGGGCCAAAGTCTGTTCGACCCAGATGTGTATATACCAGATTACGTGTGACCTTTAAATCTCTTCCTACGCTGTCCATAGCCGGTCGTGCATAGGGATAGTTTTTCTTTATTTTCCGCCATTCATGCATTGTGTTATAGGTTGTATCCTTCGGAATATAAAGACGCTGCGCCCGCACCAAATCGCAAAACATAAACAATAATAACGCAGTCCAAAAAAGAAGCTGTAGGAGATATTTATTTTTCCATTTCATCGAGCATTTCTTTAACATTCCAACCATCCATTACCTTTTCAAGGTTATAAACATTCCGTTTATCTTTCGACAACTGATGAGACCAAGCCACTCGCTTTGAAAGTGCTGATGCCCCAGCACCCGTAGATCCCAATTCGGCATAAAATACGGTTTTATCTTTATCTGGAAACAACATATCACCCTTCCATTCATTCCAGCCTTCAGGAGTAATATGAGCTCCTAAGTTACAATCTACCAGAACCGTATTTGCATAAGGACGCCATGGCCTCCCAAGAAATACTTTATCGACGGACTTATCCGCAGCCACAAAATCACATTCGTCGAAAACGTAGCCATACCGTTGTCCCTGTGGCGTGGAAGCTGCTGTGATATACGAATTCCGCAAAGAAATCAGTCGGCATCTCTTGAAGAATGCAATACCTGGCCCGAAGATAAAATCTGTCGTTCCGCTGATACTGCAATCAGAAAAATAGCTTCTTGCACCGCTTTTACCCAGATACAAGGTGTCCTGAAATCCCAAAAGACGGCAGTTGACCAGTGCTATCTGATCCCCTTCTAGATGAAGTGCTACGGCCTGCCCTACCGGACCGGCTGCATTTTCGATAGTTAGGTCCTTGATGAGCACTCTGTTTGCCCGTATCAATAGCGTATAACTATTGAAAGTCCCAAGCTTAGGCTGCCCTGTCTCATCTGGACAATCAACCAGCTTACCCGCATGATCGTCAAAAATAATCTTGGTATTGGCCGCATCCTCACCAACAAGCTGGATATTTTCGACATAAGTCGGGATAACTATTTTCTCATGATAAATTCCCTTCCTGATCCAAATCCGAACAGCATGTTCTCCACGAAAAGCGCGAACTGAGTTTACGGCTGCCTGTATACTTGTGAAATCTCCTTTTCCTTGTTGGTCTACCGTAATCACTTCAAGACTGGCTGCCCGCAATTCCGCACCCAGCAATGACAAGCCAACAATTAGGTGAACCGCCATCAAGATCTTAATTAATTTTATCCGTCTCATAAATCAGAAAATAATTACATTATCAAACTAATATATATTTATATATATTCCAATAAATCATAGTATTAAATCGCCAAAATAAGGGTCAACACTACGCTATTAATCTATTCGAAACCAATCCACTTCTGCATAACCGCTATCATTGATATGCTTTTCGCGGCTGGCATAGAGTCCTAATGTAGCCCCTATCCATTTGCCAGGTTTCGCCTGGAAACCATTTTCCACGACTACATATTTTTTACCATCCAAGCTATACGTCCAGCTGCAGGTCTTTCCATGTTTGACTTGTACACGAAGGTAGACAAAGTCTTCCGGCAAAGTAGTAATGAGCCTAACCTGCTCTTCCGTCCCCGAATAGGCGCTGGCACAACTACCATAATAAAGTTGAAAACTGCCCTTTTCCTTACGGATAAACAACTGACTATAATCTTCACCTACTACCACAAGACCTGCTTTTTCACCAAGATCCTTTTCATTTGGGCGTAGTCGTATTTTTGCTGTCGCGCGGAAATCATCGGCTGGGAATTTTTGCGTCAGTATATTGGGAGCTGCCATCAGGTTTTTACTTCCTTCAGGAAGCTGCTGGCTATAAAGCCGAAGCTTACCTTCGTGTGAAGGCATAAGCCAGCTACCATCCGGATTTGCCTGCCATTGCCACTGCAGTCCTAAATGAGGAGAATCAAACTCATCCGATTCCTGAGGATTCATCTGAGCGATAACCTGTTTTCCTACATTAGGCTTTCTATAGCTCATCACTGGCGTCCCTACTCCTCTTCCATCGATATCCTCGCCTATGATAGGCCAATCGGCTTTCCAAACTAGGGGCTGCAGATGGACCACACGTCCCATTGCTTCTTTATCCTGAAAGTGGAAGAACCAGTCTTCACCTGAGGGGGTGTCTACCCATGCTCCCTGATGTGGACCATTAACTGCCGACTTGTTCTGGGCCATCGCAACCTTGCGCTCATAAGGACCATAAATACTCTTCGAACGCAAAATCAATTGCCAGCCCGTTGATACACCACCTGCTGGTGCAAACAAATAATAATATCCATTCCTCTTATACACTTTAGGTCCTTCAATTGTAGGGTCCAACTCATGTCCATCATAAACAATTGTACCTCGGTCCAATACACGAGTCCCATCGGTGTTCATCTCGGCCACAGCGAGCACACTTTTCAAGCCTGCCCGGCTCCCCGCATAAGCATAAGCTAAATAAGCACGACCATCTTCATCCCAAAAAGGACAGGGATCTATCAGTCCCTTCCCTTGAAAAACCAAAGTAGGAGCAGACCATGGCCCCCGGATATTCTTCGTCTTTATCTGATAAATCCCAACATCCGGATCGGGATAATAAATGTAAAACTCTCCGTTGTGATACCGTATGGAAGGCGCCCAAATCCCACCACCGTGTTGCACTTTACTGAACACTTCTTCCGGCAGCTGCCGCTGCAAAGCATGCCCTATAATCGTCCAGTTGATCATATCTTTAGAATGTAGAATAGGCAGACCTGGACTGTGATTAAAGCTTGAGGCGATCATATAATAATCGTCACCCACACGGATAGCATCGGGATCGGAATAATCCGCATTGATGATGGGATTTTTGAATTTTCCATTTCCAAGATCCGGGCTCCAGACTTGAGAATGATAATTTTGTCCAAATGTTGACAATGATTCACGGCAGACCAAACAAGCCACCAACGCGGAATATTTCCAGACATTTTTCCATTTATTTGACATAAAATTTGTGTATATAAGGTTTATTTCAGTTCTTTTTTCACTTTATTCATATATATTTCCCACGTAACCGCTTTCACTGTAGCAATAACCTTTCTCCAACCCAAAGAAGATGGCTTACTATTTTTAGCCCACTTACTGCTGCGGCAGACCATAACCATTGGTTATCTTTCCTTTTGATTTGCTGACTGTCTCAAAGGGAATCGGAAAAAAATAGCGCGGTGGGTCCTGTGCAGTTTTGATTCCCGAAATGATATTCCGGTCAAAACTACTTTCATTGTTAACAACATCAATAGCCCATCTTGTTTTTTTGTAACCTTCAGATTCCAAATATTTTGCCAGTTCACTATTCGGATCAATGTAGTCAAACAATCCTTTTATAGCCGTATTATGCGTTGTTCCTATCACTTTGAGGGCCGTTTTTGACCAATCATACTGACCTCACTATTTATAATTTGGTTATTCCATGCAACACAAATAAAGCAACCGGTTGCATTAAAATTGAAATTAGCACATTTTATTTTTACTGTAAGCACTTTTTTACGCAATCGTTCCCGATACAAAAACGCTAATTGGCCAGTGACAGTTTTTCTTCATGAATTTCATTAAAGACCGCAACATTATCTATTGTACAACAAATTCATACACCTTACCTTTTACAGTTGAAATATCATAAAGCGTTGTTTCAGGAATTTCAAATGAATTATTTTGTGTTTTTATCAATGGTTTTTTGATTTCATCGATATCAAAAAAGGAGTTGGGATTTTTTCCATGAGCTTGTTTCAAAGGCCCCCCCCTAAAATAGAGTTTGCTCTTATTCGTGATCCGAATGCGGCAGTTGCCACCTAAGGCAGAGCTGACTTTTAATCCCGTTAACTTTCGATTTTTCCAGCTCATATCGATAATAAATCCACCTCTAGTAACCAAACCTTTCACCTCACCATCCGGCAACTCATCTGGCCAGGCAGGTAATAAAAATATGCTCCCGTCATATGATTGCACCAACATCTCGGCGATTCCAGATGTACAGCCAAAATTACCATCAATTTGAAAAGGCGGATGTGCGTCTAGTAAATTGGGGTAGGTACCTCCATTTTGTCCTTTCTGTTCCTCTGGGGCAGGGCTCAATTGATCTTTGATCAATTTATAAGATTGATTCCCGTCCAGCAGACGAGCCCACCAATTTACTTTCCAGCCCATAGACCAACCTGTCGACTTGTCTCCGCGGTAGATCAATGAATTTTTTGCGGCCTGAGCAAGTTCAGGGGTGCGAAACGGTGAAATCTGACCCGAGGGAAACAGCCCATATAGATGCGATATATGACGGTGATGGTCATCTTTTCTATCCAGATCTTTAAGCCACTCCTGCAGCTGGCCATGCTGCCCGATTTGCATCGGTGGCAATAGATTCAAGCGGTGTCTCACCGAATCGCGTAAAGAGGTATCGGTCTCCAGAACAGTAGAAGCATGAATAAAATTATTAAAGACATCAAATACGAGCTGATTATCCATTGTCGTGCCCGCAGAAATCCCAACACTACCTGTCTCATAACTATTTTCCGGACTGATGGATGGACTGACGACCAGCCATTTTCCAGATGGATCCCTCGTCAAAATATCTAGATAAAATAAAGCCGCACCTTTCAATACCTCATAATAATCCTTCAAAAACTGCTTGTCTCCTTTATACAGATAATGTTGCCAGAGATGTTGGCTCAACCAAGCTCCGCCCATTGGCCACATACCATAAAAACCACCGTCTACCACACCTGTAATACGCCATAAATCAGTGTTATGATGAGCATTCCACCCTCGGGCCTGATACATTTCCCGTGCACTCTCCTGCCCCGTGACAGCAAGGTCCTTTAACATGCTAAACAACGGTTCATGCATTTCACTTAGATTCCCTACCTCTGCAGGCCAATAATTCATCTCGGTATTGATATTTATCGTATACTTACTATCCCATGGGGGTGAAAGTTTAGCGTTCCAAATTCCCTGCAAATTGGCAGGTTGCCCCCCAGGTTGTGAAGAGGAAATCAGCAAATAGCGGCCAAATTGAAAATAAAGCGCAACTAGTTGTGGATCAAAGCTTGTCGCAAATTCCCGAATACGCACATCCGTTGTTTTTTTTGCCTGCGCATTGCTCCCAAGGTCTAATTTCACCCGATTGAAGAACTGCCGGTATTTTCTCACATGTTTTTCCAATGCTTCCGCGTAAGAAATTCCTTTTGCCTTTTCAAAAATTCGCGTAGCTTTCCGTTCAGGATCGATGGAAAGATCTTTGTAATTTTTGAAGTTTGTTCCGATGGATACATAAAGGATTACTTCGTCTGCATCTTTGATTGTAATCTGCTCACTATGATGATTAATTTGACCACCTTTAACCTGTGGATAAACAAATCCGTAGAACGCCACCTGCCCTTCTTTTGAATCCACTGTCCCCCCTTTTCCCCGCAGAAACAATGCATCATTATTTACACCGAGGTTAATATTTTGATGTGGACTTTTCCAGTTTAGATCCATTGAAATACTTTTCGCTTTATCAGCTGTAATGCGGATCAACAGCAAACTGTCGACCAGTGACGTAAACATTTCCCTTCGATAATTGACGCCATCGACTTGATAAGAAACAGTAGTTATCGCTTTATTTAAATCCAGCTCCCGTTGATATTGAATAGGATTAAGATGAGTCGGAAACCCAAGCAATAGACTACCGAAAGTTTGGTAAGGCATGCCATAGTCCAATCCTGCTGGTGCAGCTCTTGGAAAGGCGCGATTCGACAGTTCCTGCGCTTCTTTATTTCTGCCCTCAACTAAAAGCTGACGAATCTTAACAATATCCTTGTATTTACCCTGGGGGACATTGTTCCCAGGACGTCCGGCCCAAATCGTTTCTTCATTCAGTTGAATCTCTTCTTGGGAAACTCCACCGTATACCATAGCACCGATACGTCCATTCCCCAAAGGCAATGCTTCGTTCCAGTTAGTAGCTTCTTTATCATAGCTTAATTTCAATTCTTGCGATAAACTAAACTTCCAAAATAGCAATAGAGCACTAGAAAATATAAGGTATTTGATATTCATATCAGGATATAGATTTATGGTTTAATCATTTTAATTTCATGAAGCCAAGCTGTCAATATACTTGGCCAAGTTGCCGTCGACCCTGGACTGTTGACCAGAGCGATGGCATGTCCTCCCTGTGGAAAAATATGCAAAGAGGCTGTTATGTTATTTGCTAGTAAAGCTTGATAATATAAAAGGCTATTTTGTACAGAGACAGTCCTATCGTTTTGAGCATGCACCAAAAATGTGGGCGGCGTACGCGCCGTCACCTGAGTCTGCAAGCTAAACAACTCTTGTTGAGATTCATCAGCAACCTTACCCAATAGATTATCCATGCTTCCCTGATGGACATGATCACCCTTCATCGTAATTACGGGTGACACCAAAACGCTGAAATTGGGTTTACTGCTTAATTGATCTATCGGATCACCCAGAACTTTGATAGGCCGATCTATACTCGATAAGGAAGCAGCAAGATGTCCGCCAGCCGAACAGCCCATCACACCTATACGACCAGAATCCACATGCCATTCAGCCGCCTTAGATCGAATAATACGGATCGCTCGTTGTGCATCCTGCAAGGGGCTAGTGACCTATCGGTCACATCAGGCGAGTTGGGCAAGCGATGAAGCAATACGAATGCATTGATACCAATGGTATTAAACCATTTGGCCAACTGTGTGCCGCTGATCACATAAGCCAAACGGGCGTAACCTCCGCCAGGAATGATCAACACAGCAGTTCCCGAATTTTCTTCTTTTGAGACCAAAAAAGGAATAATCCGGGGCGCAGCAACTTGATACACGCGCTCGTTAGCAATACTATCTAAAAGCTTCAACCCTTTACTATTTGGCATTGTTGTATCGTATAACAGAATTGATTCTTGACCGTGGGTCTGTAGATATGCAAAAGATAAGAGAATTGTCAATAACTTTTTCATTTACATGGAGATTTAAGTCAAAAAATTAATGTTAGGCTTGTACATCCAGTACTTCAGATCTTTACACAATCTCATAAACTAATTAATTTTGACAGCATTAGTTTTTGCGCCATGTTTAAAACTTAATTTTCTTTTATCTATGTTCGAATTATTAAATACAATATTTGTAGCATTGAGTCCATTCACTTCTAATTCAGGAAATACGTTCCTATCAAATCTCAACCCTTCAAACCGTATGTTGGAAGCATTTTCAATATAAATAGTTGGTGTTTCAGCATCTTTCGAATGCAAGAATGCATTTTTCACCACAATACCCATTGCATCTTTAAGTTCAATCGCTTTGTTGGCAAGTATGTTAAGATTAGTCATACTAACCTGTTGGACCGGCATCTCTGGCAATCCTCGAACGAAGATGCCAACATGAGCTCCCCTACATGTAATCGCATCAATTGATATATTACGAAATTGTGGGGTTTCAATACTTACGGGCGGCGCCTTTTGAACTTCGTTTGCCTGTGGGGGTTTTGTCCAATAGTACATATCAAAATATATCGCCTCCTGTACAATATTATTCATATTGATATTGCGGATATGGATATTCTCAACTACCCCACCTCTACCACGTGTGGTCTTAAAACGTAAGCCTTTGTCAGTCCCCATAAAAGTGCAGTTCTCTACAAAAATATCACGGGCGCCACCCGACATTTCACTCCCCACCACAAAGCCACCGTGCCCTTTATAGACTTTGTTATGGCGAATAATAACGCGTTCGGTCGCAACCTCACGTTTGCGGCCCTCTTCATCTTTACCTGATTTAATACAAATGGCATCGTCACCCACATCCAAAACGCAATGCTCAATTAGCACATTGGAACAAGATTCAATGTCAATACCATCTCCATTCTGGGCATAATCTGGGTTTTTGATTGTCACATCTCTTATGGTCAGATGCTGTGTCATCAGGGGATGTAAATTCCAGGCCGGTGAATTTTGGAAGGTTACACCTTCAAGTAATACGTTCTTACATTTGGTCAAAACTAACAAGTTAGGCCTTAAATAATCTTTGATATCCTCGAAGTCAGCCAATTTTTTGCCTTCTGCCAACAAGAAAGAACGTTTTCCTTCATGAGCAAGCTTAGATTTCCTACTAGGGTACCATGTTTTGCCATCTGCACTGATTAAACCACCAGATGCAACTTTATTTCTCCATTCACTTTCTGTCAATGCTCCTCTACCAACCATCCGCCAAGCATCTCCATTACCATCGATGATACCTTTGCCTGTTATGCCAATGTTCTCAAGTTCTGTACCGTTAATAGGTGATTCGTTTCGTGCCGAAACTTTTCCTTCATAATTTCCCGCTACAATTTTGTACTGGTTAAAATCATCCGTAAACTGCAAAAATGCATTTTCTTCCAAATGTAGGTTCACATTGCTCTGCAGTGTTATAGGTCCTGAAAGCCAATAACCTGCTGGTACCACGACGACACCGCCGCCGTTCTTGCTACTTGCACGAATAGCCTCATTTATACTATTGGTATTTAAAGTATATCCGTCCCCCTTTGCTCCAAACCTCTCGATACTAATCGTATCATTTCGAAAATAAGGTTGTACCACTTCAGGAAGATTATTCCAATGATATTGACCTGCCACCGACTGGGCTCTAATATGCTGGCATACGCCAAGTGCTACACAAATGCACGCTATTTTCAACCCTTTTTTCTTAATTTTCTTAAACATTAGTTTCGCTCGCTATGTTATACAAAATCTATAAAATATCAGATCTGACCTTCGGTAATAGAAGCTACCAATTTGTTGAGATATACCTCTAGGTAGGTATATCCTAATTCAGTCAGATCGTTTGCCTGTTTTCCGGGATAATTCTTTTTAAGCCATCCATCTGGTATTCCATCCCGGTCATGATCTTGAATGGCTGTGCCAGCTTCCAAAGAAGGCCAGGCCCCATACCGATTACCCACGGGATCTGGATTGATATCCTGCTGTGAATCGATCAAACCTTTACGTGGATACTGTAGGCTTTTCCATTTTCCCCCTTTGCCATTATGAGGGCTCTTTCCTTGAAAAGTAGCACTCCCACTACGTGTTTCGTTAATGATCCGCTGATCGACAGCATCACGTACATAGGAGTTACCAGCATATGTCAGTACTTTTTCGTAAGCTGTTTGTGCGTCATGGGTATGGATCGTCCCCTGTAGGGGGATCTCCTTATCTAATCTGATTCTCGACTGGACCTGTTCGCCGACGATCCGCACACCCCGCCAATTATCTGCGGAGATGCTGGAATTGTGGGTCATTAGATTACCGCTCACAAAATATTTACCCCACACATCTTTAATATTTGGAAAAGGATGCTCTTCTGTTTTGGCATTAATGGCTATAATTCTATCCTTAATGTTACTACTCGTAGCAGGCCCAGGTTTATAGAAGTTATTAACGATGTTAACATACATAGCTTCACCGCCATATACTCCGTTGCCATTCCAATTGTAAATTACATTATTACGAATATCGGTCGTATCGCTTCCTGCGTAAAGGGCTCCCGGGCCCAATCGAGGGCTTCTACTATCGTGATGAGCAAGGAGATTATGGTGAAAGGTTGCATGAACTCCCCCCCAAATAGCACCATAACCGTGTGGACCTTTGGAATGTCCAGAAAGACGCAGACTCTCGGAAATAATGCACCATTGCATCGTGAAATTTTCATTGTCATAGAATGAAGCACATTCATCCGTACTCCAGCTAATGGAGCAATGGTCGATTATGATCTGCTGTCTTTGGCGTCCTCCGAGAGCATCCGCTCCGTCAGCATCGCGGCCAGTGAGCAGCAGATCCCCCATACGGAAACGCAGAAATCGAATAACGATATTATCCGCATCTACTGAAACAGGATTTCCGGCTAACGTAATTCCTCCACCGGGAGCAGATTGTCCAGCTATAGTCAAATCCCCCTTGTCTATTGACAGTCGTTTCTGGAGCCATATCGTTCCCCCTACTTTAAACATAATTGTTTTTGCCCCATCTTGTCGTAGGCACCAGCGTAGCGAGCCTTCTTTTAGTTGTGCATCACCCTGGTCATCATCACGCAATGTATTTACATAATAGACTGCACCAGCCCGGCCTCCTTTTGTAAACATTCCCCCTCCCTCAGCCCCCGGAAAAGCTGCAATATGCTGAGCACAAACTCGTGTGTTATAAAATATCAAACACAACATTCCACACCATATCAATTTCTTCATACTATCCTTTCCTGATTTAGTATTATGCATGTTTTAATCTATTCAAACCAACGTGGATCTCCAGCAGTACCACGTCCACCAAATCCATTACCAGCTTTAATACGGAAGTCTCTATTCATCGGATTTACAAATAAATCTTCCGCGGTTCCGCTGAAAATAGTGATCTCCGAAAAATCCCGGGAAGTTCTCTCTATCTGCAATTCATTTGTCCGATAGCTTCCCGCAAACGATACGTTAAGCGCAGAGCCAGCATGATCGTAGCTCGTTGCGTTTATACGTCCCCCATTGTTCGTTCCAGCGATAATATTGTTGCTACCGACAAAAGATAAAGGCAATCGAGAGGTCTCAAAGCGAAGCAATTGAGCCATTGCTGCATTTTGATTGTAAAAAGTACAATTGCCAACCACTATTTTCCCGACTGCGACGCGAACGTCCATCAACTGCGTTGTCAGATCGGTGAAGGTACTCCTGGTTATCGAGATCGAATCCACACTTGCGCTACTACCTCCGATATTGATCACACCATATCCTCCAATTTTATCTACCACACAATTGTCGAAGTTTATTCCTTTTACGGTTACAGCATTGTTGAGGCGCAGCACCCCACTACCTAGTCTTTCTATATAACAATTTTTAAACGTGTAGGCAGCTACACTTGTACCATTCTTATCCTGAGAGATCAAAAAAGAGCTACCGTTGGCATGAATTTCGAGATTTTCAAACACAACCTCACCTAGCACAAGATCGGTCAACTGCAAACTCGAAAGATTTAATTTCGGATTATTGCCACTAGCATCTGAGATACCGGTCAGGTTGAGGTTTCCGATTCCTGCGGGAATCAGTAAATTGGCCAAATCGTAAGTCTTACCACCTGTAAATACCAACACGATATTGGTTTTTCCCTGGGCAACAGCTGAACTGACCAACGCAGGAATATCGTCTCCTGGGTTTACCGTTATCATCTCTCCTCCGGCTATACCTAAGGTTTTAACTGTTTTTACTCCCCGCTCGTTTTCCTCGTTAAAAATTCCGACGCGATAGTTTGTTCCAGATCGTAAGCCTTCAATTTTGATATGGCCATCGGCTTTATTAGCAGAAGACAAAGTTATCTTTTGCAGTTCAGTATTCTTCACCGGGTCAAAAACACTAACATGAGTTACACGATCTGTTGCAGGCCAATAGAGCTCGATATGATCCACACCAATATTCAGTTTACTGAATAACTGCTCCGCAGCCGTCTTAAAATATAATTGCGAGTAATTCGATTCTTCACCCGTCTCTGTATTTACTCCTTTCATCCTAACAGAATACCCCGTAAGGCCGTCCAGGTTATCAAATGAAGTCCGATATTCAACCCTTGCAGGAATGGTGGATGGTGCAAAAGGGGTCAACGTATCAGCTAATATTTCCACTGTCTTAACAATTTCAGTAAACTGCAAACTATCCTTACTAAATTCAAAAATATATTTCTGCGCAGCTACTGTTTTTGTATAGTTAATTTCCACTGAAGTTGCACCGACCACACCAGTAGTAAACTTTAGCGATTTAAAAAGCCGCTGATGTGAAGTATCCACTTCCCAATCGTTAGCCCTTTTACAACTAAGCAGGTTTAAAACCAGCACCAACAACATTATGATATTTAAAAGTATCTTTTTCATAAAACTATTTGCTTGAAGTTAATAACCATAGGCATTACTCAGGTAGCCCCTTGCTTCCCGGATATCGTCGATATATATTGGATAAACGTACCGATAATTACAGACGCCATTGCCCATTTTGTACTGGTTAAGCTGCGCCTGAATTTCAGCGCCGTATGTCAATGTGGATAGAAATTCCGAATAATTGTATGTAGCCATCAGTCCTGTTCCAGCCAATAATGTTCTGATCGGCCAAATTGTATAATTGTATACTTTTCCGGCTTCTACTTTTTCCGGCTTGACAGCATCTTGAGGGAACCATCTGACAGAAATGTAGTCTCCACCTGGAACCGCTGGCAAATCACCGTAATAATTTAAAGAAGCCTTATCGATATATTCGCTGTCTTTATAACGGAAATAAACTGTAGAAGGAAATTGTGCTGGCTGATAAGTCTTATCAAATATTTTCACTGGTTTGCTATGATCGTACATAAGACATAGCGCCATCTTCATATCTTCGATTTTTTTGTAAAGCAATCCCCAACGAATCAGATCTTGTTTACGGACAGACTCACCGCCAAACTCCCAAGCACGTTCATTAATTACTGCATCAAAAAAATTAGCGTCGTATGCTTGTATTTTGGAAGAACCGACGCCAAATGCTCTTTCACGAACTTTTTCCAATGCCTGTCTCGGTGATATTTTGGCCATTTCATGTACTGCGTCAGGGTTTTCAATTTGACTTTGAGCTTCGGCATACATAAGATAAATATCGGAGTATCGCATTAGTATCCAATTGACTCCAGTAGCGATACGACCTGTTGCGGTCTTATGCATAGCAAGATATGAATTAGACATCCAGTAAATCCTCCACTTACCGAACTTGACATCGTTTGGGTTATTACTGACCTTCTCTTTATTGTCAGCTCCATAGCCGATCCAGGTAAGGGTCACATCACGCCTCTTATCTTCTCTGTCGAAGGAATAAAAATAATAGGCGGTCGAGGTCACATAACTGCCCCCGAATCCTCGGGAACCATATTTTGAATTTCCATCCACAGCATAGCCCATCAAAGAGCCTATATCTCCATTGTTGCCCATACCAAAGGCTACTTCAAACAAATTTTCATTTGAAGCATTTGAACGATTACCACATACGGAAGACCATATATTTTCAAAATCTGGATCTAAACGATGTGGATTTTCCGCTGATCCGATTAATTCCGCTGTCTGTTGTGCCGCGATACGGTAATATTCTTTCCAGTTTTGAGGGCGGCCTACATAATAACCGTTGTTGGATGAAATAGTAGGATGCTTCTCAGCGGTAGAATTGGGAAATGCTTTACTGTCTCTGAGGGACCAGCCCCCAGCAAATAATGCCACACGTGCCAGCAAACCTTTTGCGAAGCCTTTGGTTACACGTTCTACCGTACCATACTCACTATTTCCTCCTTTGTAAGGAAGGTAGGATTGTGCTTCTTCTAAGTCTTTCACCAAATAATGATATACAGTATCCTTATCGGATTTTGGCAAATACACATTAGATAGGTCGGACTTGGAAGCTTCTTTTTTATAAGGAATATCACCCCAATATCGAACAAGCTCAAAAAATGCGAGCGATTTAAGTGTAAGCGCTTCTCCCAAAAGAGGCTTCATGCTGCTTGCTTCATTCTCTAGAATCGGTGAATTACGGATTCCGTCGACGACTGCTGTTGCCATTTCTGCAAACTCGAACAAACGTTGCCACCTTGTCGTAGAATTGTTGGCGTGTCCGAAATAATTTCCGGCGCCAAAATCGTCTGTCTGGGAGATATATCCGGTTTCGCTAAATGAACCATTGGATTCCGTATCCGATACTCCTTGCCAGTTGACAGATAGCTTCTGTCCATAGATATAGGTATCTGTCATTTTCCCATACAGTCCCATAACCGCAGCTTTAGTCATAGAACTCGTCTTAAATACAGTCTCCCCACTTAGGGAAGAAGGAGAACTGGTTTCAAGATATTTTTTGCATGAACTCATACAAGCCAGTATGACAACAGCAATTATGATTATATTTTTCATGTTCTTGCGTTTAAAATGTAACATTTAATCCAAACAACACCTTTCTCGCTTTCGGATAGGCAGAGTATCCCACACCGGGGGTCAATGGATTACGTTGTGTATCGACCTCTGGATCCTGTCCACTATATTTTGTCCATACATGTAGGTTATACCCAGCGACATAAATGCGTAAATTCTGCATAAGGAGCCGTTTAGCAATATTTGTAGGCAAAGTGTACCCTAATGTCACATTGCTCAGTCTAAGGAAGGAACCATCTTCGATGGCCCAATCGGTTAAAATACGACCATTAGCCGCCATGGGATTCCACATCGTCTTTCCTTCATTGAGCGTACGGAAAAGCTCGGAGTTGGCATCATTTCCAAACATGATATTCGCACCAGTGGTTGGGTTAATCGTGGTAAAACGTTGCGAAAGCCTCATATCATTACTAATATTCTGATACCGTTTAGAACCTTCATAAGCCATGAAATCTATTTTATCTGCATTATATATGTCGTTGCCGTAAGACCAGTTAAACATACCTGCCAGATCAAAGCTTTTGTACTGCATATTCAACATCAAACCACCTGTGTGTTTTGGTTGTGCTTGCCCGATCACCGCTCTATCGTCCTCCAATGTAATTACCTGACCTTCTCCGCCCAATTTCTTAAGTTTAATATGACCTGGACCAAAATAATTACCGCCCCTAGACATCACTTTCGAAGCATCCACCACTCCTTCATTTAATAGCCATCTATTTTGCGTACCATCAAAAGTAAAATCATCAAAAGAATAGAAACCATCTTGTTTAAAGCCATACATCAATCCCAGTGGCTGTCCAACAATGGCCCTAAAATCATCGCGTCCAAAATCCAGCCATGGAGAGGCAGGCGTTGTCATTTCATTCAGACCATCAATCAGCTTACGAATCTTGTTGCGGTTAAAAGCAATGTTAAAATCTGCTGATAAACGAAAATCTCTTTTTTCCACCAATACTCCAGAAGCCGAAAACTCAATTCCCCTATTGGAAGTGCTGCCTACGTTCTGATACTGGTTGGCATAGCCCGAGCTCGATGGCAACGGCACCTGAAGGATTAAATCGTTTGTAATATTATTGTAAGCATCAACAGTAAGATTCAACCGGTTTTTAAACAAGGAAAGATCCAAACCTATATTGCTGGACACTGTGCTTTCCCATGTTAGATTTTCATTCTTCAGCGTGGTTTTCGTGCGTAGTGCACTCTGTGGTGTTTCTCCAATATAATACAATTGATTTGCCGCATTAATAAAATCATAATCCTGACGCCAATAAGACCCTACACGCGCATTACCGACCGAGCCATGGCTCAAACGCAATTTAGCGTCAGAAAGCCAAGCTTTGGTACCTGACATAAAAGACTCATCCGAAAATCTCCAAGCAAAAGCCGCACCTGGAAAAAATCCCCATTGGTTGCCTGGCGCAAATACATTTTTTCCATCAGCCCTGCCTGTCAACGTCAGGATATAACGATCGCTGAAAGTATAGTTAACCCTCGAGAAGAAGGAGGTCGTCCGCGATGGTTCGCGAACGGTCGTGTAAGTAGGCGATGGAATGCCATAATTCCACATGGCTAACACATCATCGGTTGAAAAATCTTTCGGATAAAATTTAGATTCCAGCAGCATGTCATTTTGCTCGCTATTGGTCATCTCCTGTCCGCCAACAATCGTAAAACGATGCTTATTTTCTTGCAATTTGAAATCGTAAGTCAGCACATTTTGGAATGACCACAGTGCCCCTTTTTGATCTTCTCGTCGCGCGACGGGCTGACCACCATTGGCACTGGACTGTCCGGTACCTTTTATCCAGATATTATCCGTAAAATTTTTATTGAAACCATAAGAACCTTTAGTACTGAAAATCAACCCTCTATAGATTTTCCAATTCAGTCCTGCGTTGAAAATTAAATTAAAGCGATTTTGATCTTTGTACTCATTAACAACATTTACAACGGGGTCGTTGAGTGAGCTCAATGCTTCAGCTGAGGTAATATCCTCTGCTCCACCAAGAGCCCCTTCGGTCAGAGATGCAAGACTACGAACAGGCGCATATTTTACAGCTTCGCGCAGCTTGCGTCCATCAGATATACTGGGGCCAGTGATTTTTGTATTTGACATCCGCGAGTTAAACTCAAAGGAAAGCTTAGGACTGATCTTTTTATTGAGCTTTGCGCTTACATAATCCCGCTGATAAGCGGAGTTTAGCATAATATAGTCCTCATCATCGCGTGTATAGTTTAAATTATAGCTCAGACTGCCGTCCTTATCACCTCCTGTCATTCCCAAGCTATAGTTTTGTTGCAGTCCTGTATTACCATATAACTTATCCTGCCAATTAAGTCCCCCCTTGGACTTATAGATATCCACATCTTCCCAGAGTCCATACATGGAATTAAAACTGTTATTCGCAGCCAAAGAAGGATCGAGCTCACGCTGCCAATATACATACTCATAGGGTGACAGCACCTCAGTAAGGTTGTACACTTTACTTGCTGCCAGATAGGAATTGAATGTAATTTTTGGACTTCCTCCTTTCCCAGACTTTGTCGTAATCAAGATAACTCCATTTGCCCCTTCAGAACCATAGATTGCAGTCGAGGCCGCATCTTTCAGTACATCTATATTTTCAATATCCGCCATCGGAATATCATTGATATTGGCTACACGAAATCCATCAACAATATATAAGGGCGAATTATCCTGGGTAATGGAACTTCCTCCCCGTACACGGACTTTTATCTGGGCATCGGGTGAACCTTCCGTTATGGTGACATTGACACCCGGTAAACGGCCGGATATGGCTTGAAGGACAGATACCGTGGGGAGATCTTTCAATTGTTCGGCATTGATAGAGGCTACTGCCCCTGTCAGATCTTTCCGTTTTGTGGTACCATAGCCGATGGCTACAACTTCATCCATCATAAGCGTATTATCCGCAAGAACTACATCTATTTTCGTACGTCCATTGACCTGAACTTCTTGGCTCTTTTTTCCGACATAAAAAAACACAAGAACAGCATTCTCGGGAATATTCTTAAAAGCATAACTTCCCGACTGATCAGTTGATACCACCATACTGCTTGATTTTATTCTCACGGTTACCCCTGTTATGGGAGCTCCCCGTTCATCCAACACCTTGCCTATGACAGCAATAGACCTTTGGGGTATCCATTGAACTTGCCCACGGGGACTAGCCAAGAGCACTGCCGTGGTCGCATAACTATCACTTACCTGAATGGTAGTTGAAAGAAAAACTAGCAAGAAGCCAATATTCGCACGGCTCCGCCAATTATAATAAGGTACATCCCTGACACCATCTGAATGCAACAAATTTTTACGCTGCTGCGTAGAACGAAACAAAGAAAACTTCATTCCGCCAAATGGTTTCAATTTGTTATTTCTCATAAGATTTGATTTATAATTTCTTGGTTATATCGTTCGATTCTTGTGAAATCACTTCCATATTTGAGGTTTAGTGGAGATAAATTTGCGAGGATCCCACTGATCAATACTTAAAATAATCTTATCATAGGTATAGTTGGAGGCTTCCGCATCAGTTAGTGCTGCTTTTGACACGCCCATTTCATTATTTCTGTTTTTAAATCGTGTCTTACGATTCTCTGTTCCGACCTCATTTCCAAACGCATCCATACTCTTGTAATCAGCAAATATTTTAGGAATTCCTCCCATATCTGTCCATCCTTCTGGGGCCACTGGGATATTCATTCGTGTGTAAAGAAAAACAGCTTTAGGTTGATCGTGCCATGGGCGTCCTAATTTCACTTTTCCATCTGCCGCAGCGGTATTTCCATCGATTGTACAATATTTAAACACGTAACCCCATTTAGTTTCCTCCTTATGACTCGGAGCCACAATCACCGATCCACTGCGAACGTTATACAAAGTGCAATGCTCAACATATGCGTTACCTCCTCCATAAAAATAGTCTACAGCCCCTTCTATCCAGCAATTGTACACATAGAGACGATCATTGGGCTTGCGTGTGCTGGTCATCCAAGTATCTTGAAAAGATCGAAATATGCAATCATTAAATGCTATTCTATCCGCTTGGATACGTATCGCCAAAGCCTGCGGTCCGCTTTGCTGTTCATATCCCCAATCGTTTATAAAACTGATATTTTCGGCATAAAAATCATCGCCGTTGATTGACACCACAGCCCCTGGATAGCGATAAACTGATGCTTTTGGATTGTGAACAGAAAATTTCCAAGCTGCTGTGTCTGTTTGATACCATTTCGAATCCGGCTTGGGTAAAGACTGAACATTTAATTTAAAATGAACAAGCGTTTGCTGCTTATCTTGACCTATTAAATGGATAAATCTTTTCTCTGCGGATACCGTGACGACTTCATTGTAGTCTCCATTTTTCACATAAATACGGTAGGGTTCACTGCAATATTTTGGCGCACCGTCAATTGCCTCTTGTATGGTCTTATAGTCGCCAGTTCCATCGGCTGATACTACGACATTGTAATTACCATCTAGCGCTGTTGTATTAATTGTACTGGCACAGCTAAAAAAGGGACTGCAAAATTGAACATAGGTCAATAGGATAGATACAAGAATTTGTCTAATCATTAAAGTCTATAATTGGTTCGTTTAACATTAAGTTTGCAAGCCTGTCGCCAGCAATAATCAAAGCTAATGGACCACAACAAATTAAAGGTTCAATAATTAACAAAAAAGGTTTAATTTTTACACAAAACTAACTATCAGCCACTTATATCAAAAAAAAACATATTAAGAACTGTTTTTTCTATTTCGAATGGCATACTCTTTTGGTGAGATCCCAAACATTTCCTTGAAAGTTGTACTGAAATATTTGGGATTATTAAATCCTACGCGGTAAGCTACATCGGAGACGTTTTCCAAACCGGCATCAAAATACAATTTCGCTTTTTTTAGACGCAACTCGCGAACGAATTCAACCGGAGCCATATTTGTCAGACTCTTAAATTTTTTGTAAAAAGTATTACGGGCCAAATTCAGCTGTTCAGCAATCAAATCAATATTAAAGTCAGATTGGTTCATATGCTGTTCCACCACCTCAACTACCGTATCCAAGAAATTCTTATCCTTGTCATCAATTTGAACTTCTGATACTTGAATAACAGTGGCATTCCGTTCAGTAACTTGTTCAAAATAGGATCTTCTTTTTTGAAGTAAACTATGAATCGCCGTTAACAGAAAAGCAGGTTCGAATGGCTTTGTGATATAATAATCCGCACCATAACTCAATCCTTCAATCTGAGTTTCAACAGCATGTTTAGCACTCAACAACACAAAAGGAATATGACAAACCCGCGCATCCCGCCGAACTTCTTTCAACATCTCAATGCCATCCATTTCTGGCATCATCAGGTCGCTTAATATAAAATCAGGCATAATGGAATGAATCTTTTCCAACCCTTCTTTACCGTTTGTAGCTATTTCAACACGATAATGATCATCCAATTGTTCCTGTAAAAATATTCGTAAATCTGCATTGTCTTCTACTAACAATAAGGTTTCATTTTTGTCTTTATCAAAAGATACCGGGCCATTCTCATCCAGATCGGAGCGCGGAATGTCAAAATAATTAAAGTGAAGGGTTTCTTCGATAATTTGCGGCGGATTTGAATTATTGCGAATTGGAATTTCAACGCTAACATGAAGCCCATGACTTGTTCTGTTTTTTGCATAAATATCCCCATTGTGTAATAACGTAAATTCTTTTGAAAGCGCTAAACCTACTCCTGTACTTTTTCTTTTAGATGCTTTAGTATTATTTTCGGTATAAAATAATTCAAAAATATAAGGTAATGATATATTCGGGACCCCAGGCCCCTCATCAAGGATATGGATACATATTTTATCTTGATACAGATTTAACTGAATTTCCACTGTACTCCCCTCAGGTGCATAATTTAGCGCATTTGACAATAAGTTGAAAAGGATTATCTCAATTTTCCCCTGATCCAACTGGACAATCAGTTCTTTCAAAGCTGTAACAAATCTAAGGTTAACCTGTTTTGCCTCAGCAGATGCAATAAAGGCAAACAACACATCAGAGATCAATACCACTATATCGAATTGTGTAAAATGCAATTGGTGTTTGTTTTCCTGCACTTTTCTCAAGTCTAACAATTGATTGACAAAAAGTTCCATTCGCGTAGCATTCCGATGAATAATATCCATATAAACCTGCTTTTTTGCATCCGTTTCTTCACTCGCCAATTTCCTTACGGGGCTTATGATAAGTGTCAATGGTGTTCGCAATTCATGGGAGATATTGGTAAAAAATTCCATTTTAAGTGCTCCAAGATGCTGTTCGAGAAGTACTTTCTGTTTTAAATGTATCATTTGCAGGCTTATTTTAAAAACAGCATAGGAAATCCCCAGAATCAAAAAACCGTATACTATATATGCCAAATTGGTCTTCCACCACGGTGGATTAATCATAAATTCAATCTTTCTGTAAGGAATTCCTTCATAAAGATCATCTTCCCCCTTTATCTCAAGTGTATAATCGCCCGGATTTAAATTGGTATAAGTAATACGTGTAATCTGATTATTAAGATGCCAACTAGTATCAATCTGTCTTATGCGATATTGAAAATTAGGGTGCATATAACGTGGATCCGAAACCGTTACATCAAAAGATAGGTTATTTTGGTTATGGTTTAAGATAAGACGATCGGCATATTGTACTCCGACTTGTTGTCCTTTTTTTTGGGGATTAATTACAAATTCCTTATTATTAATCAAAAGTCCAGCCAACAGAAGCTGCGGTTTACTATTTTTCTGTTGAAAGGCTTTAATGTCGAGACTAAGTACCCCTTTTGTTGTACCCAAAAAAATCATTCCTTGCTGGCCCTGTATTACTGTCTTTTCTGAAAATCGCATATTACCAAAACCGTCACTTGCATTAAAATTTACAAATCTCTTTTTTTGGTAATCAAACTTCGACAATCCACCTTCTGTTGCTAACCAAAGGTTATGTTCTTCATCTGAGATACAACTTAAAACATAATCATTAAAAAGCCCATCTTTGGCGGTATAATGTTCAAATCGAAGAGCATTAAAAGGGCTGCCGCTGCATTTTGTCAGTCCCCCTCCAGAGGTACATATCCACATTGTTCCATAATGATCTTTGTACAGATATTGCACGTCATTATCGCCAATATGATCTCCACTATAATACACAAAGTAAAAATTACCCTTCCTGTTGATTGGATCGACAACTAGAACACCATGGGTTGTCGCTACCCAAACCATCCCCTTATCATCGAGAGTTAATTGCCTAACTCTGTTAAATACATCCTTCCGCAAGCCAGGCTTCTGCAAGGCTATTTGTTCAAATTTTGTTACTCCATTGATTTCAGTAGCTCGCAGTAGACCCGCTCCATAAGTTCCTATCCAAATAGCCCCCTGTTTATCCTCCAATAATGAATAAACTTGGTTGCTACTTAATTTTTTGTTTGTCGTACTAAATTGTTCAAGTCTATATGAAGTTCGCTCCTTATTTTGTGGTACAGCCTTTAACAGCCCATGCTTCTTAGTGCCCATCCACATTGTTCCTTTACGATCCTCCAATAGACTATAGACGGACGAAAGCGCTTCTGAATCCACGCCGCTAAAAGAAATTGGCAAAATTTTCCCCTGATCAAAAACTGATATGCGTCCAAATTTTTTGCCAACCCAAAACCTTCCCAACTGATCAAATAAAAAGCTACGAACTTCAGGATCCGTTGTTTTCATCTCTTCGTTCCCAAAAGATTGAAATGACACCCCTTTATTGTAAAAGACTATCCGTGCCATTCCCTCCCCCTCTACGGCAAACCAAATTACACCAGCAGGATCATATAGAATATCATGGACAAAGCGTGGAAAGTCTATTTGTTGACCATTGATTGATTTGAAAGAAAAGCTGAACTGGGCATTCTGTTCATCAAAAAAACCGAATCCGCCCCCTCGCATACTGACCCAGACTCTTTGCGATGCATCCTCAAAACATTTAAAACTCACGGTTGAACTCTTTTTAAAGAAAGGAGAACTAAAATAGCTGCTTTTAAAATCGTTCAAATTCAGCAGGACTACGCCATTCCCTTCTGGTTCAAGCCACAGTCGTCGCTTACTATCTTCATAAATTCCAGTAAGGCTAGTTCGAAATTGATATAGTCTCTGTATTGTATGCCTCACAACATCAAATGCTATAAGTTCACCCAAGGAGGTTGACAGGAAAAGCTGCTTTTGATCGCGTGACATACGCATTTCATTGATTCGTCCTTTTGTTACCGCTAACTTCTGCAATTTTTGTCTTTGTTTATTATACACCAAAAGGTTGTTTTTCTCGGTAGAAAAGAACATGAGATCGGAAGATTCAGCAATCTTAAAGATACCATTTGATGTCAGCTCAAAAGACTGGATAACCTGTGGCTTATTCTCCTTTTTTGAGGTAAATTGAAGTAAATGAAGACCATCTTTTGTTCCAATCCATACCTGTCCTTGGGCGTTCCTATGAAAGAAAGTCAATCTATTTGATGATAAATGATTATCTAAAGCCTTACTGTCCGAACTAAAAATTGAATAGCTAAAATTTTTACTTTTTACATCTATACAAAATAAACCATCATCTGTGCTGCCAACCCATAATGATTGTCCATTGATTGCAAAAATTTTGTTGAACTGTACTGATTTTTTTTGCGTGGCTTCCACCTTTTCCGAAATCGAAAAAAACTCCTCAGAAGCCTTATCAAAACAATAAAGTTTCATATCATAAGTAAGAAACCAAATATCGTTTTTAGTACCGTCGACCATCTGGATAATTCGACGACTTGCAACATCATACTTCTTAAGTTCTGTGGAATTATAGGTCTTGAAATGCTGACCATCGTAACGGTTGATTCCATTCCATGTCCCAATCCAGATAAATCCATCCTTATCCTTCAATAGGCCTGTTAGATTACCATGGGAGAGACCTTTTTCTCCTCCAAAATGATCCAACCTAAAGTTTTCTTGACCTAAAACACAGGGTATATAGGCAAGAACTAACGCCAATAAAAATATCCACGACCTACTAAATTTTATCATAATTAAGATTAGGTTTATCCCCCCTTTTGAAAATTTGGTTACTACCTAAAATTAGCTTTTTATGGACGCATTACTTTATTTTTTCTACGCAAACGATCTCAAAAGCACGATATAGATATAGATCCCATTCTTTTCAAATTTCAATCGCGTTTTGATATTAATAAAAAAATCCTCATCATGCGATGAGGATTTTTTTTACCTTCTTATATATCTTTTCGATTATCATCCGATTCAATATCAATCAGTTTATTGTAGGGGTCTATTCCTACCTGTTCGGGTTTTTGGTCAACAACAAGTGTTAACGTATTGTTGATCCGGTCGATTTTGTGTTTTTTTAGATACAGCTCCTGACGTTTGTTTCCGTCTTTGCTTTTTTTATCCGAGAAAATACCCACCTCGATGTAATCTGCCAGCGGCAATGATTTCACCGTCACACGATCTGATTTTTTAAATGACAAGGCTTGTCCTCCTTCATCATTGTAGCTCTTTTTACCATTGCCATCTACCCGATATTTAGAAACTTCAAATTGGATATCGACCTGATATTTCCCATTATTCAGCTTCTTTGAACTTACTTTTTCAACTTTGTTGTTATATAGCGTAATTGTTTCAAACATATCCTTAATCAGGTAACGCAATGAATCTGGAGTCGCCTGTCTAAAACTGTCTACAAACTCAGAGGAGGTCGTGTAAGGTGGATTCTGAAATGCTGTACGCTGCAAATAAGATTGAGCTGTCCTGTTAAAAAGGTTTTCTCCCAGATAATCGCTCAAAGCATACAGCACCAAGGATCCCTTTTGGTAATGGATGTACATTTGATTTTCATTATACATCAATGGCTTTTCACCTAGTTTTTCGGCACTTCGTCCCTGCAAATAGCCGTCGAGTGCATCTTTGAGAAACTTACGCATCTGCCCTTTCCCATATCTTTTTTCCAAAACCTTAAGCGATGAATATTCAGACATACTTTCGGACATTAATGTCGCCCCCTGCACATTGGCGCCCACAACTTGATGCGCCCACCATTGATGTGCAATCTCATGTGCTGTTACCGCATAGGGATAATCAACCGCATCTTCCTTCTTCTCGTTCACATCGGCAATAAAACCGATCGCTTCGGAGAAAGGAATGGTATTGGCAAAGGACTGCGCAAAAGTGCCGGCTGTGCGCGGAAACTCAATAATGCGTAATTGGCGATGCGGATACTCGCTGTATTCCTTCGTATAATAAGTCAAAGAAGCCTTGCTGGAAGCCATCATACGATCAAGGTTGTAAGTATGGCCTTTATGGTAGTATATTTCCAGATTGACCCCATTCCACTTATCTTTTTTGACTTCATATTGCGCCGAATTAAAGGCAAAAAAGTTCAGAATCTCCGAGTCCATTTTATACTGATAGTATTTACGGCCATCCTTTTCCCATTCTTTTGTCAGATACCCCGGAGCAATTGCCAATTGATCCTTGGAAGTACTTACAGTAGCTTCAAAGCGGATCCAATCGGCATCATTGGATATATAATTATTCTGCAGGGCCCTTTGATCAGTCTGAGGAGCCATCCGCTCGCGGTATGGTAGCCCGTATTTCTTGCGAATATCATTGTTTACCACCTCGCCCCGTTCCAGATAACCTATGTTCGGGAAAAGCATATTGTTGATAAAGGTTCCATTTCCCTTAACAGGAGACTTTTCATTTACCCAAGTATTGGCCGGACTGACAACGCTGAATTTCAGCACTATGGAATCTCCGGGAGCCATCGGCTTCGCTAGTTTGTAAATATTAAAATTATATTTATCGTCGGCAGAGATCAGCTTATTCGGCACATTTAAAGAAAATATATAATCGTAATCATTATAATTGACAAAAATAGAATCAATCGGTGTGCTGGTCTTGTTTTTCAACACATATGCCGCATTCGCCTTAAAACTCCGTTTATCAGGAAAAATATCCAGATTGAACTTAATATCAACCACCCGGGGCTGTGGTCTATATTCGTATTTTTTATATTTCTTTTCCCATTCAACAGCCTGCTTTTCGTGATCCAAACTTGTATAATATGGGTTTTTAACATGGTTCTCATAATATATGGCAGACCCGATACCGATAAAACCCACAAAAGTAAAAATGAGAATCGCTGCTGTTGCTGGGCTTAAATTCGCCTTAAAAATAGACCAACGCTCTTTGACACCAGAAAAACTGCCCCTACGCCATAACAACAGGCAGATAACAGCAAAAAACACAGCGAAAAGTATCCAATAAATCCGGTAGGTTAAAAACGGAAGAATATAGCCAAAACCATCCATATCCGAATAGTCCAGCTCTGGTCCCTGGTTAAACTGATAGATCTCCTGCTCTACACCCATCATATATAAAAATGGCAACCCAATAAATAGGGTCAACAGCACAAAAAATCCAGCTAGATAATTTTTGAAGAGCGTATGAATAAACAGCGCCACAAACAGCCATACCAGGTTGGACAACATCCCATATACCATCAAATGCATCACATACTGTCCTATTTCAAAATTATAATAACGATGGTATACCTGAAAGCCCATACAAGTTGCAATGACTACGGCCAACAGCGTCAATTGCATCAATAGGACTGCAATAATTTTAGATCCCATCAAAGCCCAGTTTGGAACTGGAGTCGTATCCAGCAGTCCTCCCATACGCGTAATGCTTCCTCGATGAACAAGAAGCCCCGTAAAAAGAAAAGTCAGGATCAGCAGAAAAAAAGTAAATGTTGTTCCGGGGATCATCAGCATTTTCCAAGTGACGGGATAAGTCGAAGTTCCGAATATCGCGCCAATAGTGCTAGCCATCAAAATAATGAAAAGTACCCCGACCAACGTTAATATCAAAAAAACCGGATTTTTGACGATATATCGGTAATCATACCGTGCCATGGTCCACATTGTTCTTACATAATGGGATACCGAAAAATCATAATTTACTTTAGGTAGGTTGATTTTGAAGATGCTATCAAAATTATTTTTGGTTAACCGGGCGCCTTTTTTTGATGATTTAAACGATATTTGATGCTGAGAGAAAGAGAATAAGAGATAAAAACTACCAATAAATAAGGCCGCGACAGCAAGCCAGATTAAACGATTATAAATAACGGCTCCAGTAAATGGGAGGTTGTTGACATTCTTCTCATCAGGAGACCAATATTGGGTATAATACGATATGGCACTGTCCCCAAAAGGATCAATTAATGCCCCTACAAAACGATTATCCATGTTGTTCGCCAGGTTTTGAACGAGCACCTGCAGCACAATCAGAATCAGCACCGCAACAAACCCGACATAGACATTTCGGGTCAATGTCACCAGCACAAAAATAATAGCGCTAAAAATAAGGAGATTAGGAATCACCTGTACAAGATAAGTCTGTAAATAAGCCCAAATATGAATTGGACCCAATAAGGACTGATTAATACCCGGTACAAATTGCGCAACAACAATCCCCAAGGTTGAGGCAAATACAATGACTAGTACAACAGCCACCGATCCAAAAAATTTTCCAAGGAGGTAGTCCGTTTTTGAGAAAGGATAACTAAAAAGTATGGTGTGTACTTGATATTGGAAATCGCGATAGACGCAGGCTCCAACGATGGAAGGTATCAAGAAATAGATAATGGTCGACATGCCATTGACCATTCCATTAATCGCCCAAGGAGAGTTCATAATGGTGTTGGATGCAGTCGTTGCCGTTATCCCATCAAAGATACCGAGCGAAGATAGCATAATGAACAAGGAAAGCGCGAAGAACAGGGCCATATAGATATAGACGGCCGAACTTTTAAACCAACGCGTAAACTCAAAATTAAAGATGGCTTTAAACATGGCGTTGATCATTTTTTAGCGCAACAAAATAGACATCTTCCAATTGGCCCTGCGCATTCACAAATGAATCATCAGGGCGTTCATCACTGTACACCCGAATATTGAGTGTATTGTCCTGGTTGTAATTGGTTGAAATGACATTATACTTTTGTGTATACTCATCCAATTGGTCTCTACTGATGATACGTACCCAGATCTTACCCTCCAATTGATCAATAGATTCTTTGGGTGTCCCCCTCAAAAGGATTTTACCGCCATTGAGAATGGCTAATTCATGACATAACTCCCGTACATCATCCACAATATGCGTAGAAAAAATAACAGTATGATCTGTACCTATCTCTCTTAAAACGTTTAGAAAACGATGTCTTTCAGCTGGATCAAGCCCTGCTGTTGGCTCATCAACAATGATTAATTTTGGATCGTTTAGCAACAATTGGGCAATACCAAAACGTTGCTTCATCCCACCGGAGTAACCGCTTACACTTTTATTGCGTACGTCCCAAAGATTGGTCACTTCAAGAACCCGAGTGATAATTGCATCCCGGTCAGCCTTCGATTTAATCCCTTTAAGTTTTGCAAAATAGTGCAGCAGATCTGTAGCAGAGAGATTCGGATAAACACCAAATTCCTGCGGTAAGTAACCTAAAACTTTCCGCAAATCCAGCTGATTTTTGAGTACATCAATATCTCCAAAAGTAATGCGTCCACTGTCTGGTTTCTGAAGAGTAGCAATCGTCCGCATCAAAGAAGACTTGCCGGCACCATTTGGCCCCAATAAACCAAACATCCCAGGTTTAATTTCCAAGTTTACACCGTCTAAAGCTTTCACCCCATTAGAATAGGTCTTACTAAGGGTTTCTATTGATAAATTCATAATTTATTTTAACTGTTAATAATATGTTAGTATACCAAAACGATGATATGTTACATGAATATAGTAAAAGTTAAAAACAAACTAAAATGAAAGCGTCTAATAGACAGGTCAGCAGATGAAAAATTAAACAACTCCTAAAACCCATCGTACATTAAACAGATCAGTTACCTCGATAAATTTATGCACTGTATCACAATCCTCCTTTTTATTCTTTCGGGATGTAAGTCTTGCAATCAACTCCTCACGCTCCGCTATATCCACACAGGGCATAAATACCGCCAGGTAGTTGCCTACTTTACGGCCTTCATTATGCACCAGATCAGAGCCGTAGATCGCAATACGTTCGGAAATAAGAGTGGCACTTACCACGGGCACTTCGGTATATCCTTGCAGGGGTTCGTCGAACATCTCGAAATGCAAAGTTCCTCCGAAACAAGCCTGATAAAACGTAAGTGCCGCTCTACAATTCCCGGAGAACGTAATGAAAATTCCGCTTTGCAAGCGTTCCATTTGCTGAACTAACATCGTATAAATTGATTATGCATCCGGTATTTCTGGCTCTACAAGTTTTTTCATTTTCTCCAACGATTCCTGCCAGCCGAGGTAGCACATCTCAGCTGGAATAACCTCCGGAATTCCAGTCTGTTCAATCTTGAGTTCAGTTCCACAGATCACCTTACGCAAGGAAACAGTTGTGGTCATCTCCCCCGGTAAATTAGGATCATCAAATCGATCCACATACTTGATAAAGCTGTTTTGCTCAATCTCCAGATACTCACCACCGAAGGAGTGGCCATTACCCGTACTAAAATTGGTAAAAGTCATTTTGAAAATTCCCCCAACTTTAAAATCCATCTGTTGTACGGTACACAGAAAACCATAAGGAGGTAGCCAGCTTGCATGTGCTACCGGATCCGCAAAAGCACGGAATACCTTTTCAGGACTTGCCTGAATAATTCGATGTAAGGAAACATGATTCGTTTTCATATTTAAATCGTTTTATAAGTGAATAACTACTGCTTAATTTTTGTTTTACGTTCTTACCTAACATTGTTTCAACCTAATACGGTCCCACAATCGCTTACACAACTGACGTTTGATGATATGCCCCTGTATTTGCCAGCTCCTTACTACTCAAACGTGCAATTCTGACCTGATAGAAATAAGAAACAGCGAGTACGCCCAATACCAAGATTGGCATAAACATAAATGCTGCATTTTTATCAACACAGGCGTGACTGATAAAAGCAAATATTAAATTGAATGTCAATCCCGCATAGGCCCATTCTTTTAACTTACCAGGCACCTGTGGTACCGCAATAGCGAGAACTCCCAGGACCTTACAGATAATTAATGCGTATGCAAAATAATCTGGATACCCCAATGGCTTTGTGCCCGCGTTAATATATTGCGGTGCAATTAAAAGTGTTCCTAGTGGCATCAGCCCTTCCCAGAGGACGATCAATACCGTTGCTATCCAAAAAGCAATTTTGTTCTTTTTCATTTTTTCTATTGTTTATATTGATATAACAAAGATGCGAAGGATCACAAAATACAAGCTGTTGCAAAAACGACAACTTTAGGGGTGGATTACGACAAAAACTATTTGTACCTTTACTTTATAAACCGATAATGATATGCAAATCTCTGTTTTTGTCCCCGAATACGGCACGATAGAAGGTATTACACCTGCATTCAGGACCTTTCATACGGCCAATGAATTTCTGTCAGCCTTTGGCAAACAACCTATTTTCAAGGTTGAATATGTAGGCTTAACCGCCTATGTCCCCGCCAATAGCGGCGAGTATACCATCAAGACCAATCGTTTATTACAGGATGTAGAAAAAACCGACTTGCTCATTATACCACCAATTTTTGGAAGCATCGATAAGGGACTACACGACAATGCAGAGGCCATTCCATATTTTAGAAAACTGTATCACAAAGGAGCCAGTCTTGCCAGTCTATGTGTAGGTGCTTTCCTCCTTGCTGAAACAGGTTTATTGGATGGAAAAAAATGTTCGACACACTGGGCACATATTGAGGAGTTCAAGGAAAAATATCCAAATATTGAAATCGAGGATGGTGCTGTTATCACCGAACATGAAAATATCTATAGTAGTGGTGGTGCGAGCAGCTTATGGAATCTCATCCTTTATTTAGTAGAGAAATACTCCGACAGAGAAACGGCTGTGCTCATCGCTAAATATTTTGCACTGGATATCAGCAGGGATAATCAATCACAGTTTGCCATATTCAGAGGACAACGTAACCATGGTGATCCGGATATCCAGCATGCCCAGGACTATATTGAGAGAAAATACGAGGAGAAAATTACAGTCGAAGACCTGGCCAACCATGTCAATATTGGGCGGCGCACATTTGAACGAAGATTCAAAGAAGCGACCAACAACACTCCAGTTGAGTACCTTCAACGTGTGCGCATCGAGGCTGCAAAGAAATTCTTCGAAGCCTCCCGAAAAAACGTTTCCGAGGTCATGTATGATGTAGGCTATACCGATACAAAAGCCTTCCGGGATATCTTTCGAAAAATTACGGGTCTTACGCCAATAGACTATCGCAACAAATTTGCCAAAGTGGCAGCTGATGTTGCCATAGAGCAATAGCGCTGGGTAAACAATAAAGCCACTCGCAGGAGTGGCTTTATGATTAGATTTATCAGCTGTATTATTTCAACATCATCTCCCGGATATATTTCACAGGTGAATTACCAAAACTCAGGAATTTCTCATTGAACGCCTTCAAATTAAACTGCTTACCTTCTTTCTGCTTAACAGCCTCCCTAAGATCATAGATTTCTTTATACCCGGTAAAGTAAGACGTCAGCTGCACACTGCTAACTGACACACGTTTCCACTTACCGGCTGCTTCTGCCTGTTGTTGAAAGGCTTCATCAACCAGCAGATGCATTGCATCTTTCTCACTCATGTCTTTCACGTGCACGCTATAATCGAGTATGGCATTGCAAACTGTACGCAGATGCCATTTATACCACATCAACCACATTTCAGGCGCATTGTCACCATAACCATTTTCGAGCATCATCTGTTCTGTATACACAGCCCAGCCTTCAATCATTGCACCGTTGCCTAAAATACTTTTAATCAGGCTTGGCGACTGATTCGCGTAGACCAATTGCGTATAATGCCCCGGAATAGCTTCGTGAATATTAAGTATCTGCAAAATATAATGGTTATACTCTCTCAAATAACTCTCTGTAGCCTCTTTGGTCCAGCCACTCAGACTCCCCACATTGTAATAGGTGTTTCCGCCTTTATCATAAGGCCCAGGCGCGCTGATTGAAGCACCGGCAACACCAGCCATATAGGCGGGTTCTTTACGCACAACGAGCGGTTTGCTATCATCTATATATAATAAATCTTTTTGTTTGACAAAAGCGACCAGCTTGGGTATCTGCGCTTCGATAGCAGACTGAAACTCTTCAGCTTTCACATGATTAACCGACAGGGTATCGATCATTTTTCGAACGACGACCAAACTATCTGCCGGCAGGGCCGATTTTCCAAAATATTTTGGCCAAAGTTCTTTGCTGATTTTATACATTTCACCATGCAAATAGCTTTTTCTTTCAAGAGCAGCCTGATAAATCTGTTCGGCCGTCGACCCAGACTGGATATCGAAATCAAATTTCTTGTCGTAAAGTTCCTTTCCCAATCTAAAGCTACGCGGAGAAGGATTAGGTGTTGCTTTCAAAAATTGAACATAACCATTAATTGCTGCAACAGCTTGTTGCGAGGCTTTCTGTATAGCCTCTTTTTCAGCCACAGGCAGATCAGATTTTTTCAATGAATCAAGTAAGTCACTTTCGAAAACAGACAAACCACCTAAATTCTGTTGAATTGCCAAGTTTGTCAATACCAAAGCCGGGCTTTTAATCTGTTCTTTCGCCGCCTCGTAATAGGCCGGAATCTTTGTCAAACGTTGATAAATAGCTTTAAGCCGATTCGATAATGGGGCGTAGTTTTCTGCAAGCATAAAAGCGATCGTCCCCCCAACATTGTACGAAGAAGGGTTCCATTCATAAGCGCGCTCTTGCTCAATAGACCAAATATTGGATTCAAGATAGTTTTGAATCAGATGGTAATCTGTTTGCTGCGAGAGGTTCAACGTATTTAAATCAAAGCTTTTAAGGCTATCCAAATGTCTTTTGGAAAATTCAAGACGTAGTTTTCTCGCATTCGCATCCGGTATTGTCAATAAGGAATCATACTGATGGAAGCCCACCTGTGTGGCCCATTCCGGATTTTCCTTCCAAAGCTGCTGGATAAAGTTGTCTTCATAAGATTTAAACTTTTCATTGACAACGGTATCTGCAGCGGATTGTTTGCCATGAGACCCCGATCCACAGGAAGCCATGATGCCCAATCCAACGATAGTAAGTGTATATGTTATAAGTTTCATTGGAGTAATTTGCCTAAAATTAACATTATTGTTGATGAATTTCAGCATTTTACTCCAATAATTTAAAACTATAACAAGGTATGAAACCGCTGAATAAACCAATTCTTGATCCATTGTGTAAGCAGACAATAGCAGATGAGAATCCCTGTAAGCCATGGAAAGTACATCAATGGCAAGGCTTCCATTTTTAGTGCTGCAGCAAAAGGCGTGAAGGGCAAGACGATACCAATAAGCATAATTAAACTCGTCAGTGCAACAACTGGAGCCGCGGCCCAGCTTTGAACAAATGGTATTTTCTTGGTTCTTATCATATGGATGATCAATGTTTGCGAGAGTAGTCCTTCCACAAACCAACCTGTCTGGAAAAGCGTCTGATCTGCTGCTGTATTTGCCTTGAAAACTAAAAACAATACAGCAAAAGTTGCAAAATCAAATATTGAGCTTATCGGACCAATAAACAACATAAACTTAGAGACACTTCCAGCGTCCCATTTCTTTGGCTCCACAATAAACTCCTCGTCCATGCTGTCCCAGGGAATAGATACCTGTGATATATCGTAAAGCAGATTCTGAATAAGCAGGTGTACAGGCAACATCGGTAAAAACGGAAGAAATGCACTTGCCCCAAGCATGCTGAACATATTGCCGAAATTACTGCTTGCCGTCATCTTGATATATTTAATGATATTTCCGAAAGTCCGACGGCCATAAATCACGCCCTTTCGCAAGACCATAAGATCTTTTTCCAGCAGAATGATATCAGCACTTTCTTTCGTAATATCAACAGCCGTATCCACACTGATGCCGACATCCGCTTCTTTGAGCGCTGCCGCATCATTGATACCATCTCCCATAAATCCGACCGTATGACCTTTATCCCTTAATGCTTTGACAACACGAACCTTTTGGAGCGGGCTTAGTTTTGCAAATACCGATACGTTATCAATACATTGATTCAGTTCTGCCTCCGTGATTTTATCTAAATCGCTCCCATTAACAATCCGATCCACCGGAATACCGACATCCATACAGATCTTACGTGTAATAATCTCATTATCGCCAGTCAATACTTTAATCGCAATCCCCAATTTTTGCAAGGATTCAATTGCTGGTTGTGCAGACGGTTTGGCTGGATCCAAGAAACCGATGAAACCCGTCAGTGTTAACTTCTCTTCGTCTGCGACAGCATAATTCAGGGGATGGGTACCTTCAAATTCACGGATGGCAACCAATAAAACACGGAGCCCTTCCTCGTTCATCTTTTTTGATGTTTTCAATACGATTTTGCGCATCGTATCATCCATCGGTACAGTGCGGTCATTTTCGACGTGCAGGCTACGGTCATCTCCCGGATCAAAAGCATGTGTACAAAGCTCGAGCATTTCCTCCACCGCTCCCTTACAGATCAGCAGATGCTTACCATTGCGCTGTTTGAGAACCACAGACATCCTTCGGCGCTGAAAATCAAACGGAATCTCGTCAATTTTTAAATACTGATCTTCCACTTTTAGATAATCGTGCAATTCGACATGTTCAAGCACCGCCTTATCCATCAAATTCTTCAGACCAGTTTGGTGAAAACTATTGAGATAGGCCCATTTGAGCACTTCATCATCTTCCACCCCATAGACATTCAGGTGTTTCTCCATAACGATCTTATCCAATGTCAAGGTCCCTGTTTTATCCGTGCACAGAATATCCATGGCACCTATATTCTGGATGGAATTTAACCGTTTGACGATGACTTTACGCTTGCTCATGTTTACAGCACCCTTTGCCAGATTGGCCGTTACAATCATAGGCAGCATTTCGGGCGTCAGCCCCACAGCAACAGCGATGGCAAAAAGAAGCGCTTCCGTCCAGTTACCTTTCATCAGCCCATTGATTAAGAAGATCAGCGGAACCATAACCAGCATAAAACGGATCAGCAAAAAACTCACCTTGTTTATCCCCTTGTCAAAACTCGTTTCGGGGCGCTCTCCGGTAATCGATTTACTGATGCTTCCGAAATAGGTATAGCTGCCTGTTGTCACAATGACGGCCATTGCCGAGCCGCTAACCACATTTGTTCCCATAAAACAAATATTACAAAGTTCAATAGGTGATTTATCAGCTGCATCCCGGATTGGCAGATAATTTTTCTCCACAGGAAGCGCCTCACCTGTCAGCATGCTTTCGCTTACAAAAAGATCCTTACTTTGAATAATACGGCAATCTGCAGGGATCATGTCACCTGCCGAAAGGTAGACAATATCACCGGGAACTAGATCAACGATGGAAATCTCGCGTCTCCCCTTAAATTTCCGCAATACCGTCGCCGTAGTTTTGACCATACTTTTTAATTTTTCTGCAGCAGCATTACTCCTGTACTCCTGAACAAAACGAAGCAGCGCACTGACCAAAATCATCATGGAGACAACAACTACTGTTTTATAATCCCGCTCTCCAGCTTCCGCTAGCCCCACATCGATGATAAAGGAGACAACCGCGATCAATAAGAGGATATATATAAACGGATTGGCAAAGGATTTCAATAGCTGAACATACCATTTGGGTGCTTTCTGATGCTTCACTTCATTTAACCCAAACTGCTGCTGCCTGTCGACAGCCATCTCATCCGTAATCCCTTCTCGGCTCGTTTCCAACATGGCGCAGGCTAGCTTCTCATCCTGGCTAGATACCCCCTGCAATTTGGTCATCGTCCCTACATTCATTCCATTGGAACTGATCATGCTGTGCAATGGATTCTTTATTTTGTTTTTCATTTTAATTTCCATAAATACGATTGATATTACAAGTCCGACTCTGTACCAATAATTTCCCAGCTTATCTTTGTTACCTTTTCTTCAATGGTGAGCCGGCTGGCCATCCGCTCGATAAGACTGTCTTGCTGTCCAATTGCTTTGACAACGGCCGTAATGACGACAACTTTTGTATCTGAAGTATCGTCACTGGAGAGTGAAGTCAATAACAGCTTTTCATTATTTCCAAGCATCTGCATCAGTAAAACGCGAATATGGTTTTCTATCGCCATTCCGCAACAGATGGTCAATTGATATTCGGTTTGCGTTGTTACAGATTTATTAAAAGTCAAGAAAGCCATTTTCTGTCCAATAGGACGAAAGATGAGGTGAGTAAAGATAATGGCCAGTGCAACGATCCCTGCCTGCGTATACAGGCCCAAGCCTGAAAGCGACCCCACTGCTGCCGAACACCAAATTGTCGCCGCAGTATTAAGACCGTGCACATTCAAACCGTCCTTCATGATCACACCGGCTCCGAGAAAACCTATGCCGCTGACCACATAAGAAGCGATTCTTCCGGTGGCGTCCCCGCCGATTTCTATCGAGAGCAGTACAAAGGCCCCTGCTCCCAACGAAACTAAGGTATTTGTTCGAAGACCGGCATTCTTCTGACGCCATTGGCGCTCTGCACCCACTGCAGCGCCCAAAAGCAATGCTGCCACTAATCGTATTGCAAATTCAAAAACACTCATCTGTTTCCCTCCTTTGCGTGCAAAGGTCTGCATTCCACATGGGGTACTCCGTTAGAGACCTTTTAGAAAATTATTAGAATTTTATTAGAAAAATAATTAAATTAAACATCTGTAAAACAGATATTTATAATTTAATTTTAAAATTTTCAAATCAAGCTGTCCAATTTCTTTAACTTCAAGCATTGTTGTAGTGTAAATCAGTTACACTAAAAACAATAAAAAAATGGAACAACGAATCAATTTTTTCGCAAAAGGGCAAAATGCCATGAAATCGATGTATGGAATAGGTGCATATCTAAGCAAATGCTCAATAGAACAGGAACTCCTACACCTCATTTATTTCCGGGTATCCCAAATCAATGGCTGTGCTTATTGTCTGGATATGCATTCCAAAGATTTATTGGCAACTGGAGAGAATCCACAACGATTATTCTTATTGGATGCCTGGCGGGAAGCACCACTTTATAGCGAACGCGAACGCGCTGCGTTGGAATGGGCTGAAGCCGTTACAAAAATTACAAATGGCGACGTACCAGAAGAAGTCTATAGCAAAGCAACTGCGGTATTTTCGGAGGAGGAACTTATTGACCTGACATTGGCAATTACGGCAATCAATTCATACAATAGGATCAATATTTCCTTCCGTACGCAAGCAGGAAGCTACAAAGTGGGCCAACACAAAGTACAGACCGCTTCCTAACACAGAAGGATGTATTTATACGATAAATTAAACCATAAAAATGAAAGATTTCATCTTGTTATTTCGTCAGGCCGCCAATGAGCTGAATCACCTGACAGACGAAGAAATGAAGGCCGTAAACAAAAAATGGTTCGACTGGATCAGCGACATTGATGCACAGGGAAAGCTGAAGGATCACGGTTCCCGTCTTGAGCCTGCCGGAAAGGTTTTAAAACCAGGCGGTGTGGTTACAGATGGTCCTTTTGTGGAGATTAGAGAACGACTCGGCGGTTTTATCGTGGTATCGGCAGAAGATCTTGACGAGGCAACGACCCTCGCTCATGGCTGTCCGATCCTCGAATTTAATGGCAGTGTGGAGATACGTGCACTACTCGGTTAATGACATACAGGGGCAACTGTAGACTAGCACAGTTGCCCCTACATTAGTACTATGGATCCTAATTTCTTAAAACAACTTTTTCAACAGGAATTCACCAAAATCGTTGCCGTCATCAGCAAGAGTTTTGGTCTCCGTTATATTGAAATCGCCGAAGATATTGTCAGCGAAACTTTTCTGGTAGCAACCGAATCCTGGCAGACCAAAGGCATTCCAGCCAACCCTACCGCCTGGTTGTATACCGTTGCAAAGCAAAAAACGCTGGCTTACTTTAGAAGAAATAAGCTATTTGAAGAGAAGGTCCTACCTACAGTGCAGCAAAATCAGCTGCATGAAGACGAAGGCGATGCCTTCAATTTCTCGCAGGAAAACATTAAAGACAGCCAGTTAAAAATGCTGTTTGCGATCTGTACGCCGGCGATCGCCAGTGAAGCACAAATAGGACTTGCCCTCCGGATACTCTGTGGTTTTGGTATTGAAGAAATTGCTGAAGCATTTCTTTCCAACAAGGAGACCATCAACAAAAGGCTGTTCAGGGCAAAAGAAAAATTGCGCTCAGAAAAAATTGAGCTCGAGCTTCCTGCAGAACAGGAAATTATCAAACGCCTCGATAATGTGCTTCATATTATATATCTCCTGTTCAATGAAGGCTACTATTCGAAAACACAAAACCAGATTTTAAGAAAAGAGCTCTGTGTTGAGGCCTTACGACTTGCACTTATGCTTTCAGCTTATGAAAAAACCAATACGCCGAAGACAAATGCCCTCCTTGCACTGATCTGTTTTCATTCCTCCCGATTTGAGGCACGACAGACCAACGAAGGTGATTTTATTTTATATGAACAGCAAGATGAAAAACGCTGGAATCAGGAACTTATCAATCAAGGTCTTTATTTCCTTCAACGTTCGGCATCGGGCGATGAGCTCACTTCATACCATATTGAAGCGAAGATTGCACAATGTCATTGTACAAAGGAAGATCGTTTTGAAAAATGGATGGAAATTCTGCAGCTGTATGACCGTTTATTGATTGTCAATTATTCCCCAGCGGCTGCCTTGAATAGGATATTTGTATTATACAAAGTAAAAGGAGCTAAAACGGCGCTTGCAGAAGCAAAAGCGCTCCAGCTTGAAGGTAATCACTTTTACTTTGTGCTTCTCGGTGAACTCTATAAAGAACTAGACAAAAACAAAGCCATCGCAAACTTTAGAAAAGCAAAAAACCTTGCCAAAACAACGTTGGAACAAGAAGTTATCCAACAGAAGATTGATATGCTAGATTGACATGCGCTAAAGTCTGCAATGACCTAGTCTATAGTTTATCCGGTAACTACTTTTGTCTGTTCCAATAAGATACAAACAGTTGATGCAGTTCCGAAGGTTCCAGATCAATGGTCGATGCCGAATACATGATGTTTAACTCCTGAGCAGATTCCTGGTAGGCCATCTTCCACAATAGTGACGGAAGTCTATCTTTATATTTGCCTGGATTTTCTAGGGTAACAATGATCATCGTATCTCCCCCCACTTTCTGTAGATCAATAAACTTTACATCCTGCCATTCTCCTTGACCAAAAGCCTTCGCTAATGGAGTTGTTTTGCCAAGAAAATACCTTTCATTGAGTACAATCTGGACTGATTTATCCCGAAGGCTCAACAAGTTTACGATCAATAAGATCAGAAGTACCAGCAACGCTCCCGCAGAAAAAACAGTAGGTTTGGCTTTAAAAATACCATCAAATAGCCCTATGCTATAAAATAGAATGAGCAAAAGCAGCAAGCAAATTGCTCCAGAAATCACCAGCAATTGAGTTGTTTTCCGTCTATTTCTGTAAAGATTTGTTTCATTCATATGTTAGTTCCCCCAATTGACATTGAGGTTATGTTTTTCTGCATAAGCTTTACCTAAGGTATATACATTGTCAAACACACTATTGATTGAAGGCATATCATTTTTCTCAATCTTTTGGAGTAAAGCCTGTTTTTCTTCAGCCGAACCTTTACCGTCGCATAATTTTGCATAAGCCATATACTCATTTTTATAAACGGGCAGAACTTTTTCAAATAATGCTACAGACTGCTCCTTTAATGCTTTGGCATCTGCATCCGAAACATTCAGCTCCTTAATATCTTTTAAAGCCTTTTCTACAACCTGAATCTTGATCTCGACAGATTTCTGGGCTTCATCACCCACTTTCTTACTAGAAGGCATATCCGCAAATTCCACAGTCTCCTGCTCAAGCTGTTTGCCATAGCGTTCAGGACTAAAATCTGCCAAAAGATTGGTATTTAAGACAACTTTTCCAAAAAAAGTCTCTGGGCTCGTAGATTGACAAGATGTAAAAAATAAGCTCGCCGACATGAAAATAATAAATAGTAAGTGCTTCATATATAAATTCTGTTTGTTGCCAAAGTAACTAATATTCACGAAATAGGCAAACAGCCCCTCAACGCTTCTTGAGCCATCACGTCAGGGCAAAACCTGTTTGTTGACAAAAAAAGGACATACCTGTTCTTGGCCTATATTGCACAACCTATTAATTTTTAATATCTTAGCAAATACAATACAGCAGATTAAAACCAATCATTATGGGCTATGATATTAGTTACCACCCCATTTCCGAACAGCAAATAGAAACATGGTATTTTGAATTGCTCAGAAATCCCGAAAAGATTGAGGCCATTTCCGCAGCTCATCAGCTGGAAGATTTCTATAAGACCAAATACCAGGACACCTTAAATGCAGGTCGTGAAACAGACAAAAATGATTACTTTGACAAAACCCACGGCTTTTTTATTGCTGTCGTCCAAGGCTTTTTTGAGCAGTACTTCTATGTCCGCGGTGGCGCCTTATCCTTTTCCAAAAATGAGCTTCTAGCCAACTATTACAAAAGGTGGGAAGACTTTGTTCAGCAGGAGTTTCTAACCAATAACATTGGAAATAAGCTGGTGGAAAACTATTGTTCAGGTGTCTTTATACCAACAGAAAAAGTGGCTCAATTGATAGATGATTATGAGCAGAACCCAGTAATCAAAGCTGAATTAGATACTTTATTTTCGGACAATCGTATTTCAATTTTCCTCCATGCACTGCAGTTTGCTAAAGAACGTGGTCTTGGTCTTCTGGAAGCGACAGAAGTCGTAGAGCCACAACCCTTTGATCTCAATGAATCAAAAAGTTACTCAAATCTTTTCAACTGCGACAAAGAAGGCCCTCTCTTATATCGTAAAGCAGCATTACAGCAGATTCAGGCAATAGAACAACGCAACGGCCTCCCTGAAAACGAAATTTTAACCAATGTCAAAACTGAAACCATTCATGTCGACCCTCAAAATTTTGGAACGATAGAGACTTCCCAACCTAGCAAAAAAAGGAGCTTTTGGAATAAGTTATTTGGTAAAGATTAATATCAGCTTTTTTATAAAAAGCTTTGACCGGCCTGAATGTGATTTAAAAAAATGATTTTACGATATTAGCTTTATAGCGACTTATACCATTATGATTATCATCCTTCTTCTTATTATTCTCGCTCTTGTCGGATTTGTATATCTACTTCGATCTATCGTCAAAAAACAGCATAAGGAAATATCATTTGTTGAATATGCCGTCATCGTCACTTATCTCATTTCATTAATGGTTACCGGAGTTGGTCTTTTATTTCATTCGAGCCAATTTAACCAAGCTGTAGACCCCGTGGATGGAGACTGCTATATCCCTTTCGGCGGAAAACATCTATTATCCCTGCTGGTTTATTTCATCGCTTTTAATAGCTCAGCAGCTGCAATCTGGATAAGAGGGCGAAAAATCCCCCCCATTCCGCTTGTTCTGATGCTGATCCTGTTAATAATTGGCAGTATTATCAGTGTCATTGTGCTCATTCAGGTCAGCCACCACGATACCTCCACCTTGGATATGTATGTCGGCAATGAAGGCTCTTTGTACTTTATTTTTACACCAATATGCTGCCTCATTATCGGGATCGGATTAATCCGTAAAATCATCCTGGAAGAAAAGGGCTACGCCTTGGGTAGAACTTATTCCAGCACTGCCCTTAATAAAATTAATAGTCTGCTCGCTTCAAAGGTCGATCTTCCCATCTGGGCATTCCTATTTTTCATCCCGATCTTTTTACTGTGTACAATTATCCTTATTTTGTTTGGACAAGATCATGATTCATTGGTAAAAGTATTCACCGAAACAACGACCTGGGCATTTTCACAAAAAATGCACCCTCCCATTCTTGATCATCAGGGACATTATCTCTGTACTGTTGCGGCAAAAGGAAATCCAGCCCTTGTAAAGCCCTTGCGGCTAGGAAAAAGACATGGCCATACCATCATTGTCAATAGGCAGCTTCAAATTGCCAACGCTTTTGAAGAAATTTTGAGCGATTTATCCCCAGCAGCACATCGCTTTGTAAGGTATTGCTACGATAAATACGGTTACAATATCTCTGTGAAAATCAATTCCGTCAAGGCATCAAATAGGATCTACATCGTGATGAAACCGCTCGAATATGTATTTCTTTTTTTTCTGTATATGTTCTATGTAGAACCCGAAAAGAAAATCGCTAAACAATACAGCTAGACTTTTCTAAACAATTCCAACTGATTTATTGAATTTCAGCTGAATTATTAACTGAATAACCAGCTTTGGTCATTCATTCCTGAAAACTATAACAATCTAATAGTATGTATCAAACAACTAATTTTATCGTCCTGACAGGAGGACCTGGCGTCGGTAAGACAACATTATTAACGGCACTGCAAAGGCGGGGATTCAATACCGTGCCAGAAGATGCCCGACAGATCATCAAAGAACAATTGGAGACTGCCGGTGACGGACTACCCTGGAAAAATAAACTTCATTACGCAGAGCTCATGTTAACGGCTTCTTGCGTTAGCTACGAGCGACAGCTAAGCAAAAATATAGATCAGTATATATTTTTTGATCGCGGTATTCCAGACACATTGGCCTATATCAACATGGAGAGGCTTATGATCGAAGAGCCGCTGCTTCAAGAAGCTAAGAAGTGGCGTTATCACAAAAAAGTATTTATCTTACCCCCATGGGCCGACATCTATGAAAATGACAACGAACGGAAGCAAACGTGGCAGGAGGCCGAAGATACCTTTAAAGTGATGAAGGATACCTACGAGAAACTGGGTTATGATACCATTGAGGTCCCAAAAACCACAGTAGCAGAGCGCGTACTGTTTATCCTTAAAACATTGGAACTGAAAAACTATTGATTCCGCAGTTCCTTCTCAATACGACGGTCGGGTATAAGCCACATAATAGCCACTGTTCCGTAGAGCAGTAAACTGATATATGGATTGACAAAAGCCAATCCTATACCCAAAAAATACAATGCAGCAGAAATATACTCTTTGGTTTTCGATTTGACAGCCTTTTTTAAAGCAGAATCTTCACCTTCTATAAGAATCACAAAATGTTCAACAATGGTATATGACAAAGCACACATAATCAGCACAACGCCATATGCAATGATCGGATCTCTTTCAAAATGAGATTCACCTATCCAATTCGTGGTAACTGGCATCAAGGAAAGCCAAAATAATAGATTTAAATTGCTCCAAAGAACCTTACCATTCACTTTCTGTACGATCTGGAATAGATGATGATGATTATTCCAATAAAGTCCTACATAAACAAAACTAACGATATAAGAGATAATTTTGGGATATAATGGTTTGAGGCTCGCAAACGTAAAGCCCTCGGGTACCTTTAGTTCAAGTACCATAATGGTAATAATGATGGCCAGTACACCATCACTGAATGCTTCTATTCTGCCCTTAGTCATTTCTAAATATCGGAGTTAAAAGCTGATACTGTAACCCCAAGCGGAACACATTTAACCGTGCAGCACCGGGATCAGCTCCAAGCAGCCCATTATTATAATCCTTCAATCCCCATGAATAACCCGCAAACACTGTATAGCGTTCGTAGTTCACATTAAACTGCAAACGTGGACGCAGATCCAGATCAATGACCTTACCTCTATCACGGTCGAAACTTGTTTTATTGCCTTGTTTATCTTCAATACTACCGTTCTCTTTGATGCTCAATGTTTTGGCAACATCCATACCCAACTGGATATCCATTGTCATAGGTTCAAAAAAGACACGATAACCAACAAAAGGATTAAAATTGATAAACTGCTGGTTGAGCTTGGTTTGCCCCCGGCTTCCGTTCATAAATTCATTCCCCTCCAGATCGATTTTTGTCTGCAATCTTTCATATGCACCTTCCAACCCCAGTATCAGGTTGTTGGCAAAAACATAACGATAGTTTACAGCACCACCAATGTTGATTCCATATTTTTTTCCATAGGGATTATTGGTATAATAGTCCTGCTGTGTTGATCCATTCAACGTGCTTTTGGCTTCGCTTCCCGATCCAGTAAAGTTAGACACACCAGAAGTAACGCCCAAGCGAAGCTCGTGGGATTGTGAGAAAGCCATAAAATGGGTGACACCAGCTAAAAATCCGACAAGTAATAATCTCTTCATCATAAACGAAATATTAAAATAAAATCCCTTAAAAAATTGTGCGTATTCGATTGCTAAAAGTAAGAAAATTTATGCGATTGAAATCAATCATTACTTATTATTTCTGTGGCAACATTTTTCATCTCTTCACAAAAATTCACTTGATCTACTGGCTTAATAAACAAGTCCCATCGGTCAAAATTGTTATATTTATTGAACTACATCAATGAAAATGAACCAATTCAAACTTATTTTTGTTGTATTACAAATATAAAAATAATCCACATGAAGTATATATTGGAAAATCCAGTCGTTGGTCATATCGCTGAGCAGAAATATAAGACCACTATCCAATGGAGAAATGGAGAATTTATTACGGATGAACCGGAAAAGCTCGGCGGCAAAGATCTTGGACCTGATCCTTATACACTTTTAATCTCATCGCTTGTATCTTGCACGTTAGCTACATTACGCATGTACATCGATAAAAAAGGACTTGATATCCAAGAAATTTCAGTTAGCTCCAATATGTATCTCAAAATTGAAAAAGGACAGGTTGTCACCTATTTTGACCGCGAAATATCTTTTGAACAAGATGTAGATGAGGATACACGGGAACGCCTCCAGCAAATTGCCGAAGAATGCCCCATTTCAAAAATCTTAAAGGGCAATGCGGTCGTCAATACGGTTGTCAGCACCAATCCTTAAGACAGAAACAAGATAAATACCTGGGATTATTAAAAAAATATAGACTCATTATGAGAACTTTAACTTTCATCATATTTGGTAAGAATGAAGAGATTCTTCTGACGCTTAAGAGAATCATTGAACTTACTCCTACGTGGAACGCGATTATACAACAGGATCTTAATGCTTGTAAAAAGCAGTTGTTAGACGAACCAGTAGATGTATTATTATTGAGTTCGGGCCTCTCGATAGAAGACGAGCGTGAGATAACAGATCATCTATCACGTCTCACTTATCCCATTGGCCTCATCAAACATTATGGAGGCGGAAGCGGTCTATTAAAAAATGAAGTGTATAGTCTGTTTCCAGAATTGCTACCTGTTTAATTAAATTCCTAACGCCGAAAATAGCCCGATTTATAACAGTTATTGAAAACCCTGTCTTTATTGAACTAGTTCAATGAAAATCGGTTGCTAAAAGGCTAATTTCGATTAATAAATAAGAAGATCATGAACAGACAGAACTTTATAAAAAAAGGCCTTTTAGGCTCCGGAATATTTGCATCAACAGTTTCTTCAGCTGGTATTTTAAAGAATGATATTGACGAAATAGAACCCCTTGAGCCCTTGGATACCGAAAATATAAACTTTAATTCAGACAAATTGGAAAATCATAGTGTACTCCATAAAGCATCTACTCGTGGTCATGCAGACCATGGCTGGTTAGTAAGCAATCATACGTTTAGTTTTGCCAATTATCACAATCCCGAACGCATGCATTTTGGTGTACTACGTGTACTCAACGATGACACAGTAGCTGAAGGAAGAGGTTTTGGCAGACATCCCCACGATAATATGGAAATCATCAGTATTCCGTTGGAGGGTGATTTAGAGCACGAAGATAGCATGGGGAATAAAGCGATTATCCGGAAAGGAGATATTCAGGTCATGAGTGCCGGAACGGGTATCATACACAGTGAATACAACAAGAATACCGATCAGGCAGTCAAATTTCTTCAGATTTGGGTATACCCAAATCAACGCAATGTGAGCCCGCGATATGATCAGATTACCCCTGATATAGCACAAAGACAGAATAAATTTCAACAAATTCTTTCTCCAAATCCGGACGATGAGGGGGTATGGATTCACCAGGATGCTTGGTTTTCAATGGGCCATTTTGACAAGGACATTGAAACAACATACCAAATCAAACAGAGCGGCAATGGTGTCTATATTTTTGTGATAAAAGGTAGCGTGACTGTCGAAGGACAAGCGTTAGAAACCAGAGATGGATTTGGAATTTGGGATGTTTCAGAAATCAATCTGAAATCAACTTCCGCAGACACCGAAATCTTGCTGATGGATCTCAGCATGACATTGGATTAGCAAACATTGCTATTCGCATAAGTTATTTAACAGAAACGGGGAGCTTTATAGGCTCCCCGTTCTGTTAAATAACGATTCTAAAACGTGACAGAATTCAGCTTTTTGTCCACTAAAATACCATCTATAGCTTTCAAATTTAAGCTGGTATTGCGTTTCGCTTTCATTTTAATCTTAAATAAAACTTCCGAGCCATTCAAGGTTTCCTTGTTACCTAAATTCACAAAGGTTGGATACAGCGCCTTACTTCCATTGGTATGAAGACGGTCGTTGCTGTAATTGTTCATTTCTTTTAGATGTACAGGTTCGATACCCACATATTCAAAATCCCCTTGATTGTAAGGGAGCGCAAAACTCAGTGCATTGACATCTTTGAGGTTTTCGCCGCTCACAATGATCTCTACGGTTTCTCCCGATTTCAAGATTGTTTTTGAGGGAACCACTTTTAACTTACCGGCTACTTTTTCCTCTTTTGCTGGTTTTGCACTACCTTCGATAACGACAGCAACATTGGAAATATCATAAGCATCAATCAAATTATTCTTATTGACATCACCATTGCTGACATAACCTTCAAAATCACCATCTCCCAAACGCAATCCTGTATAGTTAATATACGAAGTCAAGTCATTGTGATCGATCAGCCTATCGTTATTGATATCGCCCGGTAAGTAGCTTGAAGATCCTGGCACCTTAAACACATATAATTCCCGGCCGGAACCAAATCCTCCCACAGCTTCAGAAACAGAAATTTTGATAAATCGGGCCACCGGATGAGTTCCAAAATCAAAACGTTTCATTTCGCCATCACGTTTCCAGTCAAAGCTACCTGCTTCGGTCCAGGTATTCTTATCATTGCTATAGAATACCTTCCCTTTTAAGATAATACCATTTCCACCGTCAGTCCTTGGAAGATATTCGAACTTATCCAATTGATTGACAGATTTCAGATCTAAGGTCATATCGAACGGAACTGCCGTCTGTCCCCATTTGGTATGCCACATATCCCCTTCGTCATAATTGAACAACTTGTTGATACCATTACCGCCCTGATTATCCACAGAAGTCTCAGCCTTGATCCCTTCAATAGCAAATTCCAATGGGTTCGCCTTTGTTTTTGCAGCAAATGTACTCCAATCTGAAACGCCAGCTTTATTGACAGCCCTAATTTTAAACTGATAGTCCGTTTCTGCGGACAATCCTTCAAACAGCAATTGGCTGTCTTTGATGGTTGAATAGATCAGATTATTGAATTCGATCTCATAATAATCGGCATTGGCGACCTTTTCCCAAGTTGGCGTTAAGGTATAAGCTTGTATATTTTGATCAGTTATGACAGCCTTAGGCGATGTTAAAGAGCCTGTCTGAACCAAGTAGCTGTCTGCAGGAGCATACTCGAATCCATCCAATTGCACTTCGATTGACGCTAAGGATACATCTTGTTTAGCAATTCGCACCAACAGTAGGGGATTCTTGACCAAAGGTACTTTTTCGAATTCCGATCCTTTTGTAGCAAATTGGTTCAAGTTGGGCTGTTCATCGTAGAAGTATACATTTTCAGAAGCATTAAATTCATTTAGTGTACGTACTTCCTTAAGCTTGATCGTTTTCTTATTGACTTTTACTGTCAATTTCTTCGGTGCTTTGCTCACGTTAAAACGGATTTCGGTAGACTTCATTTTCTCAAATCCATCGAATTCACCTTGCGTTGGAGCGATCGTCAACAATACATTATTATTGTTAAGGCTTGAAGTTATCGTTGTGTTTACCCCTTTACCATAACGATAGGCTTCAGTCTTCCCATCATCATCGTACTCGACAAAGCTCGAATTTCCGTAAGGATATACTTCATAGATACGCTGATCTTTCTTAATTTCCTGAACATTATTATTCGGATTGGTCACTGGAATAATAGCACCGTTTTTAACAAAAACTGGTAGTTTCCAGATAGGCACATTAAAATTATTGATAATGCGGCCGCCCTTATATTTTTCACCGGTAAAATAATCAATCCACTCACCATCTGGCAGATAGATACCATTCCGGATATCATTTCCTTTCTCATCAACATGAGTTTCCTGATAAATCGGAGCTACAAGAAAATTAGGGCCATAGAGGTATTGATATTGTGTTGCCTTGCCAAGCGTATAGCTATTTGCCTGCTCCAAAAACATGGCCCGAATGATGGGAAGTCCGTCTACGGCTTGTTTGGCTACACTATAGCTATAGGGAACCAATTGTGATTTCAATTTCAGGTACAAACGGTTAATCGAAGTAGCCGGTTCACCCAGTGCATGCGGATACTTTTCGTTCGATCCCCAACCATCCATATTGAGTTCCATTGGTGTCCAGGTTTTCCATTGAAAATCACGGATATTGACCTTGAAGTTTTTACCACCAAAGATTCCGTCCATATCGGAAGTGATATTGGGTTGACCTGAAAGTCCCGATCCGATATAGGTTGGTATATGGAACCGGATGTATTCCCATACCCCTCCAGTCTGGTCGCCCGACCAAATACCAGCATAGCGTTGTGTACCGGCCCAACCATCCAATGAAATAATAAATGGACGGGCGTCGTTACCATAATAAGGCATGGTATGTCCCACATCAGCTACGCCATTGAGACCAAATGAATATCCTGGACCCACCCAGGCAACATCCGTCTTTAAAACTCTCACACCGGCATCGCGTACTTCTTTGACGATATCACGTTGCAATAGTGCACTTATGCTGTCTTTGGGATGGAGATCAGACTGAGTCCATAAACCGATTTCCACACCATTCTTACGTGCATAATCCCCAAACTCTTTCAAGTTTTTGATATTTCCATCTAAGCTCTCCGTTTGGCCATAACCAGCACCGTAACCATCATTAGGAAGTATCCAGCCCAAAGGCATATCATGTGCCTTATAGCGGTCGATTACAGCACGCGCTGAGAATTGATAATTATTCTTTTCTCCATTTAGAGATTCTTTGATACCGCCATTGTCCTTTTGGCTTTCCTTATAACGCTTGCCATCCTCAAATAAAATACCTTTCTCATCTTCTTTCCAGAAATCCCGGTTATAGGCATTGAGGTGTCCTTCATATAAACCAAATTTTGGTAAAAGAATAGGACTTCCGGTCAATTGATAGAAATCGTTCAACAAAGGAACTATGCCATCGTTAACCATAAAAAAGACATCGAGGTAGTCTGTATCATGTGCCAGTTTGACTGTCCCTTTAGTTTTGGCTCCAAATGCATAACTTCCTTTTTTGAAAGTATGCCACATAAAGCCATAACCGTTAGTAGACCAGTAATAAGGGGTTGGGGAAGCAACTCCGCCATCTGTCCAGCTATTCTGATTTTCGATTGCAATTGTTTTCCCTTTATGTGAAAAACGCCCGTTTTGTACGCCACCACCAAAAAAGTACTCGTCCGCATTTTCCTTCAATTCAAGACTGACTTGTTTCTCTTGGAAAACAATCGGTTTTAAACTTTCAACGACAATTTTATTGTTTTTGCGATTGAGGACACTAAACTGCGAGGTCTTTTTGTCCATCGAGAAAAGGATATCGTTGGTGGAAACGCTCACCTTATTACCTTCATCCTTTACATCGAGTCCGTTGACGGCCTTTCGAGGTTGCTCTACCAGGATCTTTGCCTCAGGTTTTGCTTCGGGATCACGAATAATACCACCATGAACATCTTGGAACATTCTAAAAATATGATCACCGTAGAAATCCAACGTCAATCGTTGCCCATTATCGTATACAATCTCCACTGTTGTCGGATTAATTTTTTGAATAGCGATAATACCGCTTCCATCATCCAAATGCGCTGTATTGAAATAATTTATCGTACTTGTTTTGGCATCAACTCGAGTGGGTTGAAAAATAAAAGGAGAAGCCAATCCCATCAATAAACTGACACGTGCTTTTGTGCTCCAAAAAGATATCTTCATGCGTATGATTTATAATGCATTAAATTAACTTAACAATAATACAATAGTAAATTGAAGTAAAAAAGTGATTCTGGAATGCAAACGATTGTCTAATAATAATGTTGCAGGTTAGCCAACCTATATAGTAAGCATCTCGTATATAAGGTTAGCGAGCGTGATAAGGATAGAAGCGGCGATCCGCATATCCACGACGCATGCTGTGGTTGTAGGTATGCATCAGGGGAGGTCCGGTACAAGATAAATAGCGGCAAGGGATCAGCGGAGGTAGCGGCAAGCGAGCATTGGGTTTAAGGGATATGGTTTAAGGGTCTAACGATGCGTCACACCGCCTACGACACAATGACGCCAGGAGGAAGTACGGAAGTACCTAAAACGAAGAAGCCCTTGACTGTTTCCAGCAAGGGCTTCCGTGTAAAAAAAGGCACCGACCTACTCTCCCACCTGTTACGGCAATACCATCGGCTCTGGCGGGCTTGACTGCTCTGTTCGGAATGGGA
>JALAGS010000164.1 GCA_022712315.1 Sphingobacterium sp.
ATTCGCGGTCGATAAGAGATAAAATCTGACTAAAAACATTTAAATTTATCATGGCGGTGTGTTATAATTTTGAAAATTTAAATATAGCAACTTTGCTATATCCAAACACCGCCACTTTTTAAACGTTTAGGACGCAAGTGATTTTTAGTATTTATAATCTATTCTGATTTAAATATGGATCAAAAAAAATAATAGGCGAGTTTAAAAAACAGATCGATAAAGCAAAAAAGGGAAGTGTCAGCCAGAAAGAAATCGATCAGTATTTTGATTTAATAAAACAAAGTATCCAGGATGATATCAAAGAGGGCTTTAAGGATACAATTGCCAGAAATCTTACTTTGGGAATTGGTATCCATGCAGGAGAATATCCTAAATATCTTATTCTGAATGATCAAAAAGAGGGATGGAAATATATTACGCGCTATTTACTATGGCAACAGCATATTTTAGAAAAACTGTTTGCTTATAAAGAGGTGACATCGAAATCTATAGGATGTATTATCGGTTTGTCACTTTTATGGAATATGGATGATCTCGCAAGATTATCAAGAGCCTATTTTCAACTTTTATTTGAAGAGGACAGGAAAAAATACAAACAGAAGGAGACGCATCATTTGCTTTTAGCAATTTTATATGACCTGATTCAAACGAAGGAAATAAATCAGGAATTGTATTCCACTTTACCTGTTGATCATATTTATAGGAGATTCCTGGGGCAATGGCACTCAACGGATGAAAAAGTTATTGGTGACCTACTTTCTGAAATATGCGATTTTCACATTTATAGCTCATTAGATTTAAAAGATAGATTTTCAGAGATCCTTTCGTTAAATTTTATTCCGTATGAGATCAGGTTAATTGAAAAAATACGAAGTGAGCAAGGATTAGGAAACGTAAAAATCAATCACCCCTTACTTGAAACTCAATTGGCAGATATCCCCGAAACAGCTAATGAATGGGATCTGTCTCACGATGAAATTTATCAGTTTTTAAAAAGAAGAGAAGGTACAGCATGAAACATATAAGTTTTTATTTTCACCTTTAGTTCAGTAAAATCTGACCTAGATTCAATTGTTGCTAGGCCGTATTGTTCAATAGTTTATGCTAATCAGATTTCAGTTTGGGTATTTCTTCCATATTTTTATAAGGTAGTTTATAAATAGGATTAAAATAATTGTAATATCTCCAAAAAGCAAAAGGATTCATCGGAAACAATCGGTATAATGTAGTATCGTTAGATTTTACATTGCCCTTTTTCAAATACTCATGCCAACTCTCCTCTATCCCTTTGAAGTTTTCAGCGCTAGTTGCTCTTATATAGAAGTCAGCGGAGCTATTTGCAAATTTGTAATGGTATGTATCTACGAGCCAATCACAAAGAGTTCTCAATGGATTCAAATTAAATACTACAATTATTAGAAGTATAGGGACTAAATACTTAATTATTTTTTTCATATTAATTACATCCTGTGTTGGATTGAACTTTAATCGGATTTGTTGTTGCACCAGCGACTCCAGTGCCTTTCTTTGCCTTAATAGCTTTATAGAGGCCTGAAGGTGTTGTTCGATAGTTTATAGGTAACGGCGCAGCAGTCATAGTTTTTCTTTCTATTATCCAATCTTGAACAGTAATCTTATCTCATCTTAACTTTATTCCTTGTGTTTCAAGTTGGTCCGCGCCCGATAAGATACCGGAGCTGCCAATTCTTTTTGTTGCCAGTTTATTATGAATTTGATATTTTAATTTTCTTGATGTCGCTTGAATTTCTGTCCAGTCCCAAGCATTTACTTTTCCGTTGAATGTAGTTGAGCTTTCGTTTTTCAATGCTCCGCTTTCATTAAAATGTCCGATGTGAGATTGATTAAGTTCGCTGTTTTTTAGTCCACCGAAATATAATTGAATAAGCCCCCAACCTTCTGTCGAATACCGAAAAGTGTGGCCTTTACAATATTTGGGGTTAAGGTCAATTTTTTTGAATAGGGGTTTACCTTTATGTCTTGGTGTCCAAAGTTGAAAAGTAACAGCAAATTTGTCTCCATTGTCAAGGTCAAATTTTGATGATATTTCGTTAACAGTTTTGTATTGGCAAATCCCTTGTCCGTATGGTGAATACGAGTCGTAAACGTGCAAGTCAGTGTCCTTGAAAATGAAGTCAAGAATTTCCAATTTGTCAGCTTTGTCAGCGAAAAAATCGTAGGTCATAGTTTAAGTTTTCTGTCTTTTAGTCTTGCTGGTCGTGGATTACGTATTGGCGAAGTTGCGTAGTCGTATCGAAGATACGAAAGTAGCGCTGTTTTGGCAAGTCGCTTGTTGTAAGCTGTCCGCGTAGCGGCGGCTTACGTCAATTCTAATCTTAATATTGGGTACGGTTTCCCGTAACTAGTCCTACTTTCAATCCCATATCTTAGCCATACAATTTGTAATAATCATGAAAGTTAATATCTGCAAACATATTAATTCAGGATAGTAACCATGACCAATTCCATCGATGGGAGGGAGATTTCACGATATAATGATCCAATAGCAGTTAATGTTGTCATCGGTATCAATATTTTTAGCGATATAGGAGTGAACTATGTAGATTTCTTTAGCTATCGTTTTAAAAAAAATGGCTACCAATTGGCAGCCATTTTTGTCCCATCCTTAATAGATACTTAAAGTTGGTTAACCCTTTTCCACCTGCGGAGGAATTAATTTATACATTACCGGAGTTACGATCCTAGAAAGGATGGTAGAGCTGATCAGCCCCCCAATCAGAACAATTGCCAATGGGGCTATAAGAGGATTTGGATTCAGTGCAATTGGAAGAAGCCCACAAATTGCGGTAATCGAAGTCAGAACAACTGGAAGAAAACGGGTTTCACCAGCCATATTCACTGCCTCATCTATACTATGCCCTTCTAGGCGCAGTTGATTGGTGAAGTCCACCAATAAGAGAGAATTTTTTACTTGGATTCCTGAAAGACCGATAAAACCGATAATGGATACCAATGACATCGGATTGCCCGTCAATAATAACAAAATTACTCCGCCAAGGATTCCAAGCGGTATAATCGATAATACGATAATAATTCCTTTGAATGTCTTGAATTGAAGTAGCAGTACCCCAACAAATAGGAAACCGCTCAGCAAAATCACGGAAAGAAAATTTCCTCCCAGTGCATCACCTTCCGATTCCGCCTCTCCTGACAATTTATAATAGTATCCGGGGGGCATTTTCATTTTATCAAGCTGTGGAACAATATCTTTTAAAATATTATTGGCATATATGCCGTCTTTGGTCAAAGAAGTGACTTTAGCAAATCTCGATTTGTTGAAGTGGTTGATCGCAGTAGGAGAGGTCTCGAAACCAATAGTGGCAATCTGGTCAATCTGGACAGGTGTTCCTTGGAGATTGTTGACATAGAGTCCCTTTAGCACATCAAGGTTGGAGAATTTCTCACGGGGAAGCGTGATCACTACATTACGTGAATCGCCCCTGTCATCGATGTAATCCCCCACATTAAGTCCTGCCACTGCCATACGGATCACCTTATCAACATCACTGGTCAGCACGCCTAGAGTCCTTGCTTTTTCTTTGTTAATAGTTACTTTCACATCGGATTTGTAGGCATTGAGCTCATTGTTTACAAAGAATGTTCCCGGATGTTTCCTTAAGATTTCTTCGGCTTTAAAAGAAAGAGCCCTTAGGGTATCCTGATTTTCCCCGAATATCCGTACAACAATATTCGCTTCAATAGGAGTTCCCTGTTCAAAATCTTTTACCTCAATTCTGGCTAGTGGAAAATCAGCAAACTTTTTACGTAAGATTTTAATCAGCTCCTTTTTGGACTTAGGACTGGCTTCTTCTTCCATCTGAACGAAAATCTGTGCGAAATTCGGCTTGATATCCTGCTGATGTACATTGTAATAGATCTGCGGATTACCTTTCCCTACATTGGAAGTGAAATAGACAATTTCTTTATGCTGTTTTAATTCCTTTTCTACAAGTTTAGCAACGCGATCGCTTTCAGGAATGTCGGCCTGTAAAGGTAATTTGATATTGATCAGGAACATCGGTTTTTCAGATGTCGGAAAAAGCTTAAACCCTGCCAATGGAAATAGTAGAAAGGCAAGTACACTCAAAATGATAGAAATTCCAACGGTGACCTTCGGCCAGGAAAGTGCTAAAGGCATTATTCTGCGATAAGAGAAACTTAAAAACTGCTGCAATTTTTGTAGAAAAAAGTTCCCGCCACCATGGGTATGTGTTTTCAACATCCGGCTACCCAAAAACGGAACTAAAGTAAGTGCTACAAGCATCGAGGCAAGTACACTTGTGATGACTGCAATTGGTAAGCTTCGGATAAACTCACCTGCAATATCAGGAAGAAAAGCCAGGGGCAGGAATGCAATGACGAGCGTAGCTGTACAGCCGACCACAGCGACGCCGATTTGCTGGGTTCCTTTTAAAATAGCATCTTTTTTTGAATGCCCTTCCCTAAGCCATCGTTCAATATTTTCCACGACCACGATACTATCATCAACCAATAGTCCTAAAGCTACAACAAGTCCAACGATACTTAGCTGGTTAAGCGAGTAGCCCATCAGGTTCATCGCAATTAATCCCAAGGCAAGTGATAATGGAATGGAGATCATAACGATCAATGAGGCACGGAACCCAAGTGGGAGCAGGGTGATAATGACCAATAGGATCGCAAGACCAAAATCAAATCCCAGATGCCCCAATCGTTTGGATACCATATCCGCCTGATCAAAATTTTTGACCATTTTAATGTTTTCAGGAAGGTCTTTGCTGAACGCGTCCAGTACAGGCATATATTCTTCTTTTACCTTACTTATATTGACATTGTCTTTCATTGCTGCTGTCACCAAGATGCAACGATGTCCATTGAGACGGGTAATGTGATTTACTGTTCCATCTTTGTAGCTTACCTCAGCCACATCCCTTAGATAAACAATTTTGCCATTGGCGTTGTATATAACCGTGCTGGCAACGTCATCCACATTTTTGAATTTGCCGCTGGTCTTTACATTGAAAACCTTGCTGTCCAGGTTGATGCTCCCGCCCGGAATGTCGGCAGCTTCACTCTGGAGACTTCCAATAACCAGACTCAATGGTATCTTTAACTGAGCAAGCTTATCCAGCTGCATGTCTATCCGGATTTCCTGTTCAGGAATACCCGTATATTTAACCTCTTTTAGATCGGTTATCTTTTCCAGTCTTGTTTTCAGTATGTCTGCATTATCGCGCAGGACTTTGGCTGATGCTGTGCCTGAAACTAGGGCAACCTGAATGATCTTCACATCGGATGAGGCGACCTTTTCGGTTTTGACAAGATAGATATCCTTAGGAAGCTCACTATTCTTAAGTGCATTGATCTCCGTGGAGATTTCCTGATATTTATTGTCAACATCAACACCATACTTAAATTTTGGCTGGATGACAGCGACTCCATCTTCGACTGAAGTCAGGATCTTTTCAATGTTATCAAGTCCATAGATCTTATTCTCAATGGGTTTTACCACCTGTTCTTCCATATCTTTCGGACTGGTACCCGGATATATAGCAGTAATGATATACTGTGGTGAATGTGTTGTCGGATCTTCCGATCGAGGCATCGTAAAGAGTGTCAACAGTCCAACAACTGCGAAAAGAACGAATATGATCAGCGTGAACTGATAATTCTTTACAGCGAAATTTGTTATTTTCATCGGATGCAGGATTACTTGATTATTTTAATGATGGACTGCTCGTTGAGATAGGCACTGTTTGAAACGACAATGTTATTTGTTCCCTCAAGCTGACCTGTTAGATACACCTTATCATTGTCAAATTTTTCAATAGTGACCGGTAATTTTTTGACTTTATTGTTCCCAATAGCCGTAAATACAAAGGCTTTTTTCCCATCCGCTTCGACCAGTGAACTGTAGGGGATAACAATAGAAGTTTGCTGTTGGCCGGTGGCAATTTCTGCTTTGCCAAACATACCAACTGCGGGTATAATACCTTGAAGGTTTAGTTTTAATTCGACTTGAAAGGAACCGATTTGTTGGTCAGCAGACTGTAGCTTTCTCAAAACACTTGCCTGGAAAACTCGATCAGGATAACCGTCCAGTTTAACTTTTGCAAGCTGTCCTATTTTTACTTCTGCCCATTCAAGGTCCGTTACGCCAACTTTTAATAGATAGCTTGCATTTTGTTTTACCGAGTTGGTCAAAAGAACTGGCATACCACCACCAACAACTTCGCCTTCACTGGCAATCTTTTTGGCTACAAATCCATCTGAAGAAGCATAGATCTTTGCATAGCGCTCATTAAATGCAATCGCTTCCTTAGATTTCCTCGCAATATCAAGAGCTGTTTTTGTGTTCTGTAATTGCTCAAGAGTAAATACACTGTCCTTGTAAAGACTCACCGCACGTGTATAATCACGCTGTGCTTTTTCCACACCCAATCCAGATTGTGCAACGCCAGCTGCAATCTCCGTTGTATTTAGTGTTGCCAAAAGTTGTCCCTTTTTGAAAAATTGTCCCTCATTCACTAGAATACTGCTTATAACACCACCAATCTTGAAGGAATAATTGGTCTCATCCTCTGTACTTACCAGACCCGTAACCTGTATGGAACCGGATGTATTTAATGAGGAGATAGGGGATACTTTGACTGATATAATATCCGGTTCACCCAGTGGACTTTTATCTTTTGGTTTCTCATTGCAGGATAGAAGAAATAGGCCCGAAATAAGAAGTACGAATTGAATCTTTTTCATTTTTTTATTTTTGAATGTTAAAACTAGCTGCGGCACGTTCAATTGCCGAATAGGAAATCCATGTATCAAAAAGGGCAATGTTTGCCTGGAGCTGGGAGTCTACCCATTGATTTTGGGCATCCAGCAATTCAATATAGATTGCCATGCCTTCTTTGTACATCAGCGCTACATCCTTGTAGTAGGTCTGACTTGTAATCAATTGGCTCTGGGCGGCCTGGTATTGTGCAATGGCGCTTAGCATATTGGCCTGACGGACTCTGAGTTCGGTCAATAGCTGCTGCTCGACATATCCTGCCTGGGACTCAATAGCGTGCTGCTCTGCAACGGCCTGTTTTATGCGGTTGGTATTTTTACCTGAAGCAAAGAGATCCCATTGTAAGGAGACTCCCAATAAATAGTAACGGCTCTGCTTATTGAATTTCCAGTCGAAAGCTTGGGAGCCCAGATCCATGCTGGCGCCAATTTTTGGGATGAGGTATGATTTTGCTAGCCCGGTGAGATCTTCATTGATTCCTTTTGCAATTTTAAGTTTAGAGAGTTCTTCACGAGCGGAAACATTGTCCATAAGGGACAGGTCCTGCTCAGGCAAAGTTGTTATTTCATCGACCGAAATACTGTCCGATAAGGGCCGGTTGAGCAGAAAATTAAAATAGAACTGGGCGGACTCTTTTGTTTTTTGAGCCGTGACTATCGAAGCGTCTATTTTAGAAACTTCATTTTTACTGCGGATCACTGCTGTGCGATTGATTTTGCCATTGTCAAAAAGCTTTTTGTTGACGCGTTCCCCTTCAAGTACGAGTTTACGGTAGGAGAGATAGATCTTTTCAGCATTGACAGCTTTTAGGTAATTATAGTATGAAGTTTTGATCTCTTTCACCAGCTCACGCTTATAGAGCTGGACTTCCGTTTTCTGAAGGTCGATCTGCCTGGATTTGATCTTTTTGTTATAGCTGATCTCTGCATTTAAGATGGGTTGGCTGATACGGAATTTTGCATCGTAAAAGTTATCCGGATTTAGCTGTTCACTACGATTTTGAAGCTGAGGGAAAGCGTTTGTTCCCGTCAACTGATTTAGGGTCGAGTAGACATTGTTTAGCATATCACCAACTGGAATATCTATAGTACGGCCACCATCTGCTTTGGTATAGGTAGTCGAAAAGCTGACATTGGGCTTAAACAAACTTTTAGCCTCCCCAAGAGCATATATGCTCTTTTCAAGCATGAAATTCTGCTGATGAATACTCTGGTTTGACTCAAGACCTTCTGAAATGTAGAGGTCAAGCCTGCTTTGCGCACTGATCTTTTGCGAAGTGATAAGCCATATTGCCAATAAAACTGGCCATAAAAACTTTTGGTTATGAAATGTTTTAATCATTGTAATATTTTTAAACACTGTTCAATAATAGGATAAAAAAAAGGCTTAGCCCTTTTCAAGCAATGCAACAAAACATTCGTAGCCGTTTTCCATAAGTTCATCGTCTGTTTTGTCCACAAAATTTGCCATACGATCCTTGCAAAATAGAGCACATATGCCATGCATTGCAGAAATAATCATAAATGTAAAATAGTCGGTGTCCATATCTTTAAATCTTCCCTGTTTCTGGCATTCAGAGATCACAGCATGTAGATGATTGATGGCTTCCTGTGCTATTTGGAACTTACCTTCGGTAGGGGCTTCCACGGTTTCATTTACCATAAACATAAGATTATAATAATCTTTGTTCTCCTGTGCAAATTTAATGTATACACGGCCAGTCGCCTTCAGTCGTTCAAATGGATCTGCGACACTGGTCAGTACTTTTAGTTGGTTTACCAGTAATTTGAAGCCCTCATTGTGAAGTTCCTGAAAAATCTCGCTTTTATCTTTAAAATGAAAATAGATCGTGCCTGGACTATAGTTGATTTCATTGGCAATATTACGCATACTTGCTTTTTCATAGCCTTTTTCAAGAAATACTTTTCGTGCCCCGTTAAGGATACGTTGATGCATTTCCTGTTTTTCTTCCTGTTTTCTTTCTGCTATACTCATTTTATGATAACTATGAATCGTTAAAATATTGTTTAATCCATCCTAGGAATGGGTCATCCCGGGACTGATTTTACCCATGATATTAACTGCTGCTTTTCGGTTTAAAAATCTAAAGCCAAATAGCATTAATCTATTTTTAAACCCCTGAACAATCCTTGGTTTGCTTCTTCTGTTTATTGCATTGATCAATTCATCAGCAACTTGCTGGACTGAAGAGACAACAAATTTAGGAAATGCACTGGTTTCCCTTCCAGCATTGTGGTGGAAATCCGAGTCCGCAGCCCCTGGATTGAAGCCTGCAACAAATATACCCTTATTTTTAAATTCGTACCACAGCGATTCAGAAAAATTGGCTACGAAACTTTTTGTTGCAGCGTACACAGCTCCTCCGGGAAGTGATGAGTGTGCCAGCAATGAGCCGATATTGATCAATGCATCGCCAGATTTTGCATGCTTTAGAAAGGCATAGGAGAGAGTGACCAAGGCTTCCATGTTTAAAGTCATCGTTTCGAGCTGATCTTCCAATGGTATCTCGATGAATTTTCCATAAGTTCCTGTACCTGCATTATTGACTAGTAGATCATACTTATTTTCGGCTAAATGCTCACTTAGATAGATTATGTCTTCTTGATTTGTTAAGTCGAGTGGTAGGATTTGGTGGCGGTCCCGTCCCAATGACTCTTGTAGTGAGCCTAACTGTTCTTCATTGCGTGCAACCAGGGTCAAAAGATATCCCTCTGCTGCCAGCCGTTTTGCAACCTCCTTACCAATACCGCCACTGGCTCCGGTTACTAATGCTTTTTTCATTTTATATAAATTTTAAATTAATGATGATGCAAAACTATTGAACAATGTTCAATAAAACAAGTGTACTTGGAATAAATTAACTATTTATGACAAAATTATAGATATAAA
>JALAGS010000165.1 GCA_022712315.1 Sphingobacterium sp.
ATATATTACCGATTATGAAAAAGAAACTAAATTGTATTGCTTTAATAGCAACATTTGTGGTTTTAATCACTTCCTGTTCCAAAGATCTCGTTCCGGGAGGGACCATTGAGCCTAACTCTGGACTTAAAGGTCTGAAAACTTACACTTTTAAACCTACGGAGATCAATCTTTCAAGTTTTGATACGGCAGGAATACAAGGCTTTTCAAAAAAAGGCAAACAAAATTCCCTTACATTCCTCAGAGACAGCATTTGGCCTAACAATGCAGGAAAAACTTCATTCTATGAAACCACCGATATTCCTGCTGTTCTTGAAGAGACAAGAAGAAAATTATATTTAGGTGCTATTCTAAAAGGGGAGACAGCAATTGATGTAGATAATGTGAATCCGGTTTTCATTCCAGTAACTTATAGAAACCCGATTACCATGTACGCCAATTTCCCTACTGACAGTATCTATAGGACTGTCATACCTTCGAAAATACAAGATCTTAGTTATCTACGTGCAGCTTTGAGTTCGGCAGCAGGAAACCAGATCCAATCGTTTACTTACGAACAAAGTCAGTTTAGAAAGACCGAGGAACTAAAAAAATCTTTTGGCGCAAATTTGAATCTTGCTAAAATTTTAACTGTTAATTATCTGGATACCCTTGAAAATTCAACTGCTACAACAATTGTAAGAGCTGAATTTACGCAAGAGAACTTTTCCATCGCTATCGAACCTCCAATTTATGAGCCTTTTCTCAAGAGCAATTTTGACTACTCTATATTCAATGGAATCAGACCTGTAATTGTCAGTTCGGTAACTTACGGAAGAAAGGGGATTTTTATCATGGAGTCAGACTCCTCTTACAACGCGGTCAAAAAAACACTTAATGTCGCGCTAACATTATCCGCAGAAATGTTAAATGTTTCCTCGACTGACAGTCTAGGTCCATCATTTTCGGCAGCATTGAACTTGCGACTAACTAATGAGCAGAAAACTATAATAAATAATTCGCGGATGAAGGTGTATATTATCGGAGCTGATGGAAAGAGTATCGTTAAGGCAATAACAACCGGTCTAACAGGTTTTGCAGAGGTTTTGGCGGCAAATGGTGGCTTTACAAAAGATAGTCCAGGGGATATTCTATATTACTCTTTAAATTATCTCGATGATTTTGCCACCTTTAGGAATCAGTTCAAGATTAATATTGCCAATTAGGTCAATTAAATTTTATTTGGTATGAGAGTCAAAATAATCATAGCCATTTTTTTCCTCCTTTCATTTATAGGATGTAAAAAGGAAGAAATTCAAAACCCATCGCCTGCTGAAAAAGGCGATGGGAAACTTCTCTCGGAATATTTTAGCAATCTTCGTATAGCCCCCTTGGATATCGTTGATCTTAGGAATAAAAATAAAGACATCAAAACAGTATTTGACCGTAAGAAAACTGCCGGAATGATACACATTCGGGATAGTGTCTGGACAAATGGGGCAGGAACAAGCTCATTTTATGAATCTGATGAGATGGTCGTAACACCAGGGAATCTAAGTTATATTTATCCCGGCTCACTTTTAAAGGCGGCGTCAATAGCATCGGATCAATTTGAGACCTTTTCTGGTTATCAAACTGCACCAATCAGTGTCCAGTTGTCATTTCCTTCCAGTTTATCAATAGGGACACTCTCCGTACCGAGTCTATCAAATAGCCGGATATTTTTACGAAATGCACTTTTGGCACCCGATTTTTCAGGTAATACGATACTCAATTATTCAGACTATTTTGCCGCATTTTCAAAATATGAGGAAGTGAAATATGCTTTTGGCTATAATGTAAATCAGCATAAGCTATTTTCTTCGACCAATACAAATTTCGATTCATATTCAAGCGGAACCTACTATTCCACTAAATTCATGGCCAGTTATACAGTAGAGAATTTTACCTATACGATGTCCGAGCCTACTGCTAATGAGCTGATTGATATGGCTTCTATTCCCGCCAATGCTTTTGATGGTATTTCTCCGGTATATATTAATTCCGTAACTTATGGTAGGTTTGGATTATTGGTGCTTGAATCTAACAACAATAGTTCCGAAATGAGAAGTGCTTTTCAGAAGATGGTGAAGAAGATCCTTAAAAAGACCACTGAATCCTATACTCAGGAAGAAACAAATCTTTTTGCCAGTTGTCGTATAACTATCTATCTATTGGGAAGTACTATCGGAAATAATGTGATACAACTACTGATCAATCCAAGCCCTGATGGCGTATCTGATTTTATCGCACAGAACGTAGGTACATTTACTGCGAGTGATCCAGGAGTGCCGATTTATTATACCGCGAAATATCTAAAAGATAACTCGCCATTTAAAACGACGTTTAGAATTGACCATTAAATATATTTTATGATGATGAATACAACATTTAGACAAAAGAGTTTAGGGATTTTAAGTGTATGTTTACTAATGGCATGCTTCTTATTTTCATGTAAAAAAGATACTCCAGATGTTCCTGAGAAGAAAAATGAAAAATGGAGAACCGAAGCTAAAACAGATAGTACGGGGAACCAATATTATGTGGTAAATACGTTGGACAATACTTTAGAGATCAGAGTCGATAATAAAGATGGGAAGACCATTTTTTCAGAAGTTTGCCCGACTATTGAAGCAAGTGAGATTCCTGAAAGTTCAAGTAAGCTTTTTATCTATCTTGTTGCGCCTAGTAAATATATAAATGCCAATCAAGCTACACTTTCATTAAGGATTGTGCTCGATAACCTAGATATACAAGAAAAACATATTCAGCTTCTGGCTAATATAGATCTTGATAGTAAGAAATATTATACCAAAAAGTATAAAGTTGAAGAAGCCCTAGACTGGACTTATAAAGTTCTGGACAATCAATTAGTTCAGTGGTATGAAAATAGCTTATTGGTAAGAGAAGGTACCGAAAAGGACCTTAACAGAGGTGGAGGGAACATGGGACTCGGACAGCGGGGAACTCAATTGGTATGTTACGAGCGGGATTTTTCAGTTCGCTATACCAAGGATATAGATGCTACCGATGCCTATTATCCTTCTGGGGGTTTATGGAAAATCCCTATTAACAACTATGAATATATGTTGTTCCTACCCGAAGGAGTTGTGGCAAGAGTACAGATAGTCACTAGCGTTGAAGACAAATGGGAGGGAAAACAGCCCTTAATTTGGAAGGACAATCTAAAAGAGACAAATAACATTCCGGCAGATTACTCCGTAAAAATTACCGATTATAATATTCAGAATAATGTGGTAAGTGCCAGTTATAGTATCTATGATGAAAAAGGGCAGTTAAAAGAAAAGAGAACCCGGAAATGGGCAATAGGTAATGGAATGCCTCTCGGTAGTTAATCTCTAAATAAATAGAATTTAAGCTTTGTAATAAAGATCTAAATTAATCAATAACACTTTTTTTAACCAATAAGCATCATGTTTCCTGTATGCCAGGGAGATCTATGCCTATATAATCTTAAAAGTATGAAAAGTAGAATGAATTATTTTTTGCAAAGGATTATTAAGGATTTTCCTTTGTTATTGATGCTATTCTTAGTGGTCAGTTGTTCGAAATTGGATTCCGAGTTTAATGGTGCAAACGGTAAACAAGCTTTGGATCGACTTAGAATACCGAAGATCGAAGGTTTTTCGGTCAACTCAAAGTCTAATCCAGAAAATAATTTGTCTGGCAAAAGATCATCTGGAGGGAAAAGAGCAGACTTGACTACTCCACCAGACGAAGATAATCCATTTAAGCCTAAAGCAGGTGCCTATAAAGATGGACCGGGAACAACCGACCCTCCACTCAACTCTCCACCTCGTGAGCCTGATATGCTCTATTTTTATCAGAAATATAAATCACAGATGTTTACTATTACCGACCAGTCTATGGGGCTCAATATTTATCCAGGTGCTATATTAAAGGGTCAGAGTATAAAAGGTGTTTTTTCACCACAGATGCTGACAGGTATTTCCAATAATATCCGCCCAATTACCATATCTACTTCGATGCCTGTTTCTGGTTCAGCGGTTGCTCGTACAAGTCTACCTCGTCCAATTTCTCAAGCAGCATTATATAATGCCGCGCTGACAGATTTAGAGAATACGAATCCCGGTGAAGTCGGGGCTGCTTCTTTGATAGTCGAAATGGATACTTTTCGGGTATATGAGGAATTAAAAACTATGTATGGATTTAATAAAGGTTTAGATGCATTTTTAATTAACACCAATACAACGCAGCAAGGAGAGAACCATCTGATTGCTTCCGCATCGGCAATTAAAATAAAATTTTTCCAGCACAATTTTACTATTGATATGGATGTGCCAAAAAATAATAACGAATTATTTGATCCTACTGGGTTGGATATACCAGCTATTACTGGAGGAGAAACTCCTGTTTATGTAAAAAGTGTTACCTATGGCCGTATGGGTATTATGGTAATAGAATCGAACTATAGTTCGACTAAACTGTACAATGCTGTTTATAAGCAGCTCGGAATATTGAAAAACCTGATTGGTATCGGTACCGCATTAACTAATGAAGAGAAAGATATCATAAATTCAGCAACGATAAAAGTTAAATATACGGGGATCGGCACAGATACTTCACCTGCTGTAGCTGTTGCGGGATTAAATGGTTTTATTCAAGTATTAAGTGCTAATACAACGTATTCCAAGGCAAGTCCGGGAGTACCTATTGCCTTTCAACTAGCTTACTTGAACAGTGGAAACGGATTGGTTGAAGCGCCTTTCCAGATTAATTATGGGCCTTTTGAAAAACCTTATGTCCGAATTGAATATAAAAATAGCAATTGGGAGGCTAATTCATCCTCAAATCCAAAATTTACTTATTCAGATATCTTCATGAGTTTTTATCAAGATCCAGCTGCAACAATAAAATATAAAGATGCTCCAATCTTTATTGATTATAAATATGAACGGGATTATGGTACTAAAAGCACCTATAATTGGGTAGGAAATTGGAGTACTAGGAAGGTAACAGACAATGTAATATGGAAGTATCCTGGATCCGACCAGTTGATAGAGAATTATAAAGTATTCTATTTTGTCCGTTATGGATCAGATGCGACAACATCCAGAGACTACTGTCATTTTGATATGGTTCCAAGTGAAAATTATCGTGTGTTACCTAAAAAAGTGGATCATTATATGGCTAATAGATCTGACGAGATGTATCCTTAATCGGAATTTTGAAGGTATAATGAAACATACAAATTTTATTATTCTAATTATTGTTGCCTTCTTTTTGGTTCAATCTTGTAATAAAAAGAAGGATGACATTGCTGAAATATCATTTGAGCAAAAAAGAGTAAGTGAAAATCTGGACTCTATTTTTCTTCTCGCAAAAGGGGTATACCTATGGAACGATCAACTACCTTCGGTTGATCGTTTCAATCCATCGCGGTTTTATAATGAGGGGTTGAGTGAGTTTAGGTGTTATGAGAATGAAATATTTGAAATTACACAATTTGCGAAAGATGGAGAGACAGGCAAGCTCTTTGAGCAGAATCCATTAGATCTGAATAGACCTAAATATTCTGGTATTGTGTTTAGGGAATTCCAAGATAAAGAACCTCAGAATGCTTATAATATAAGTAATACGTTTGGCCTTTCCATGGTGGTTAAAAATAATATCTTCCGTTTATTGTATGTTGATCCCAATTCACCTGCAGGTAAAGCAGGTCTCAAGCGTGGTACACAAATTTTATCCATAAATGGGGAACGTGTATTAACAGAAGTTTCGTTTCTAGAACAATGGAAAAAATCACTTTCCATGTCGTTCATTAAGCTTGAAGTGACAGAGGATGGTGTTAAAAAGCGGGAAGTACGTTTAAATGCAGCTTCATATGAGATAAATCCGGTGGTAAAGCAAAATATATTGAGAAATGGAGAAAGGAAAATAGGTTATTTTGCATTAAATAGTTTCACCCCAATTCAAAATGCGCAGAAATATCTCACTCCAATTTTTCTTTCTTTTGCACAGGAAAAAATTAATGAGCTCATCATTGATCTTCGGTACAACCAAGGGGGATATCAGGTTACAGCTGATTTTATTGCGAATCTGGTTGCACCAAATGCTTCAAATGGCAAGATAATGTATACTGAACATTATAACAGGCAAATGCAGGATGGGACTTCAAAAGTATTGGAAAATTACAAATTGTATGACGAATATAGTCGGCCTGTTATCATTAATGGTAAAGAGATAAGTCTTTATGATATTGATTATAGCGTGGAAGCCAATACAACGTATTTTCATAAAGATGAAGGGTTGACGGATTTAAAAAAAGTTTACTTTATAGTGAGCAACAGAACTGCATCTGCAAGTGAGCTACTGATCAATATTCTAAAACCGTATATGGATGTTCAGGTTATAGGCGTATCAGAGGACAACTTTTCTGCTGTATATACTTACGGTAAGCCAGTTGGATCATTTGGAATTCCAGTGGATCAATTTGACCTGTATTTAGGAATGTATGAACTCAAAAATGCCAATAGGGAAAACAACTATTTCAAAGGTATCAAAGCTGATATCTCTTTGAATGACGATACAGATATTGACTTTGGAATAGAAGATGACCCGGCGATTGCTTGGATTCTAGGAATGGAAAAGAAAAGAATGGAACTAAAGGCCAATAGTAAAACAAGACAGGAAAGATTTTCATTTTATTTTAATACTGATCGGTTAATAGGAAATATAAAAAATAGAAGCGAGTTAAAAATCAAGTTGAAATAGTGCCTGCATATTTTCATCCCGAAAGATTAATTAGGGCAACTTATTCTGTTGTATTTTCCTAATTATAACAGGATAGTTGATGCAGATAAAAACCACCGTTGAATGAGTCTATCGGTGGTTTTTTATTGGCTCAATATAATGAGTTGACTCCAAAGAGCTTGTTAAAATAAAGATTGTTGTACATTATCATTGCCCAATGGAGGTAATCCTTCCCAACCATCAAATGGTTCGTAACGATGCTTGCCATCTGGACGGTTTGGATATCCTCTTAAGGTATAAACGGGATATGACTCTAAAGCTAGACTTGGTATATCATAGGCAAAAATGGAGGCCATATCATCTTCATTGATATTGGATATCCATTTCTTCTCTAAATCAGGTGGAAGAAATAAAGGCATCCTATGTTTGTTCGGTCCATCATTATGTATATTTGCCATTAGTTCGTTTGCAGTCCTTGTTAACATGGCGAATGAACCCACTTTTTCGACCGCGCCTTTTTGGTCAAAGGATTCATGAAACTGATACAGCCCAGGGATATAGAATATTTCTCTACCTTCCTGTCCGATATAATAGGGGACTTTCTTTTTCCAACCATTTATTGCACGATGTTCGAATGTTCCAGAAACAGGAATTAGACATCTTTGCGAACGTAATCTGTACCAATATGATTTCTTATCTTCAAGTATCCTTTCGCTACGCGCGTTAATCATATTTCGACGTCTATCCGTTTGCAACTTAGGGTCAGTTATATAAGTAGGCAGAACACCCCATTCCATTTCTTTGATAGCAAGCTGTTCAGAATCTTTTTCCTTATATATAATTGGATAGTCTGGGAATGTGATGGCTTGTACATTCTCCATATAATCATAATTATAATCCAGTTGTATGCGTTCATCCCTTAAACCGGGGAATGCTGATTTAACAATTTCTATATCTGTATGTAAGCTAATGTCCCAGCACATAATTTCTATATTTTGGTGTACTTCTATAAATTATCCTAATATAAACAAACAATAATGGATTAAGTGTCGGTTTCGATAAGATTTAAATTGAAGGGATTTATATTGCTATCTCAATAATTCCAAAGCTGTGACTCTCTTGGTAGTTTGACCGTCTGTTATGACCGCTATCACCCTCCCATATTCCAAAGAGAAAGTTATATCAATCGGATTTTTTCGCTGAAATTTTGTTTTTGTCCTGAGGTAGTTTATAATATTCTTATCATACATTTTAAGCATTCTTTTACTCCAATTCTCTTCTTTGATTTGATTGAGAAAAATGCGATAACCCGATCCAGTTTTTAGCAATGTTTTTATTTTTTCAGCATCTTCAGGAACCTGTAATAGCTTACCTTCTTTTATATCAAGGTGGTGAGCATGTAATTTGGCTGGCATCTGTTCGTCGTATGGAGTTAAAAGAAAACCTGATTTTTCTTTTATATCGGGCCAGTCAAAACGTTGGAGAATAAAATAATTATAACCTGTTTCGACCAGATCATGGAAGGAATTTTGGGTCAATTGCATAAACGGATTATAAAGCATATATAAAGTTATCAACTTTCATTTATATCTAAATGTTTATTATAATTATACTTCTTTGAAATATTCTTAGTATGTATTGG
>JALAGS010000166.1 GCA_022712315.1 Sphingobacterium sp.
GATATAATACAGAATTGTTAGCTGTTGTTATGATACAAGATAATTATTATTGATTTTTGATGTCAACAACCTCAATCGTAAAATCTAAAGGAGATTTTGCAGGGATAGTGACGTTTCCTGTTGAAGAGTCTTTTTGGTCATTATCACCATATGCCCATGGAGAGGGTGTAATAAATCTAATTTTTGATCCTTTTTTTAGCCCGTTTGTTGTAATGCCTCCTGTTTTTTCTTCTTTACCATTAAAAGTAATTGATTTTGGTAAAAAGGCAATTTGCCAAGCCGGAATTACGTTGGAAAGGTTGAAAGAAGCTGTTTTTCCTTCCTCTGTTTGCTGAAAGACAGTTCCACTTGGAACAAGTTTTCCAACATATTTTACGGTCACATTAGGGGCAATAATTCCGCCATTTCCACTGAATGAGTAAGTGTAAGAACTTTCATCTCCTGCTGCTAAAACTTGGTATGCTAATCCCAATGAATCAATGTATTGTACATTTTGAAGTTGGTTATCTGCAACATATTTTTTAATCAGAGGGAATTGTTCATCAATTCTTTTTTTATTGATCGAATCTTGAACACGTTGTTTCTCTATTTGCTCTTTATAATAAGCATCCCAATCAAAATTATCTTTATTACAAGCCGTAAAAAGAATCCCCAGACACAAAAACGCCATTAAAAATTTCGTGATATTTTTCATAATTTCTTAAAGTGTGTATTAATTATAAAATCCAAAACGCAGGAATAAAGGAGTTCGCTACAGGTAAATGTTAAATTATTCTAAAAAAATAGCTAACTCATTTGAATTCAGATATTTTTGTTGTATATTTTTTAAGCGAAATTCAGCGTCTAACCGTAAGAAACTTGGAAAGATTATATTTCTTCCCTGCAGCAACTGTAATGCTAGCGGGTGATATTGTCCAGTTTTCTTTCTTTTGCTTTTGGGCTTCCAAATACTATTGTCAAAAGCAAAGTCCTGAATAGATTCAGCGTCTAAATGAACGGCATAATAATGCTCGTTAATTAATAGGACGATCTCCTTTTTTGTAAAGATTTCTTGTTCCATTTTTCGGCAGTAGCTACACCAATCGGTATGAATAAAGAGCAGTGTTTCGCGTGGGGCAACGGTCAGGAGTGAATCCAGTTGCGCAAAATCAATCCAATTTATCCGCTCCTGACCAAAGTGGCAGAGCGGATAAAAGAATAGGATCAATAGTATCTGTATTTTTCTGAGATGTTTCATAACTTCAAAATGACCTAGTGAAAATGCCCGACACGAAGTCCGAAAGTATACGTGCGCGGGCGTGTTGGGCCATAAATATAGTCTGAGTCACGTAGCGCTCCCTTGTCAAAATCCTTCTGGAAAGCATTGAACATATTTTGTACACCACCAAAGATTTCAATGCTGAAATCCTTATGTATTGGGAAGGTGTAGCCCAGACGGAGATTTAATTCCACAAAGTCCCGGGCATTTTTGAGAGTCATCACATCATTTTGAATATGTGGAACAATCATTTTTCCTGTGTACACGCCTGTCAGATCGATCGCAAATTGTTTGGTCGCCTTTAGATTACTGTTTATATAACCATAAATATTGGGCGTACGGACATATTTTTTGGTCAGGATATCCTGTCCATCTTCTTTCCCCTCATAGATAAGTTGATCTTTCTTATAACGTGAGCGCTGGATTGTTCCGCCCGTTTGAAACGAAAACCAGGAAGACGGTGCGATATTGATTTCGATATTGGAGCCATATACCCGGGCACCTTCACCATTTTGCATTTCCTGGATGATCAAACCATCTTTTTCGGATGCCATCACGTTGACAAACTGATTGTTTAGATCCGTGTAAAATCCTTCCACGAGCAAACTTGTCTGTACATTTCCAAAATTTCTATTATAGCTAAATGAACCGGTATATGCGTTGGAGTATTCTGTTTTTAGGTTTTCTCCGATCAATACAAATACTTGGTTTCCGCCAATGGAAGTGACATGCATGTCCTCATTAAATGCCTGTGGCGCACGAAAACCACGTGCATACCCCCCTCTAAATTGAAGGTCTTTTGTGATATCGTATAAGATGGTCAACCGTGGGCTAAAGGTACCAAAGCGCTGATCTGAGTTTCGGTCTATACCCGCTAGACTATACTTGCCGTCAACATAGGTATAATCATATCGTGCTCCGATTAATGTTTTAAAATTGCTTAAAGGCTTCCATTCATACTGGGCATAACTGCCTAGCCCTTTGTTCTGCTGATCAATAGTACGTTTATACCCCGGTATTTCATCCTGGGTATCGTTGTATGAAACCTCCACTCCAGCAGTAAATACATCTCGTTCAAAGTTGTAGGTATATTGCCCTCCGGCGACGAGTGCGATATCATTTGTTTTGCCATAAGCATTTGCAGCCAATGTGCTGTCCGCAAGTGTTGTTCCGCCTCCAAGACCTCCATAGTAGCTGTCGCGAACAGTTTTCTGCACAGAGCCATACAACGACATTTTTTGCTTATAGTCTGTGGAATAATGATCATATGTAATGCCGCCAACAAGCGAACTGGTTTCCAATTGCTCAGTGATTTGCGTCAGGTGCGGTACTTTATCGAGTTGGTCACCACCGCGGCGGAACTCATTCACGGTGCTAAAATCTACCGTTATTTTATCCAGGTCACTCGGTTTGTAAAATAGTTTTGTGCCGAAGGTAGTGTTGCGAAGTTTGGTTATTTCTGAAAAACCATCGCCATTGGCATCGTAAGCTTCCCGATTACGGTGCATACCATAGAATGTGGCTCCTCTTTTGAGGTCTTCCGAAACTGTAGAGGTATTAAAATCAACTGTATTATCCCAGCTTTTGCCGCCAATAAGTGAGTTGGTGGATTTGACCTGCCAGTCGTTTTCGACAGGGTCTTTTGTAATAATATTGATTGTTCCAGCAATCGCGTTGGCTCCAAATAATGCCGACCCGCCACTGCGCACAACCTCGATACGATCGATCATACTCGTTGGAATCTGATCCAATCCATATACGCTATTTAGTGCGGAAAATACCGCCCTACTGTTGATCAGTATTTGTGAATAGGGGCCTTCGAGACCATTAAGCCGGACCTGTGAAAAACCACAATTCTGGCAATTATTTTCTACCCGTACACCCGGTTGATAATTTAACGTTTCCGACATGGCGACGGATTGTGTTGCATTAAATAATTTTGGACCTATGACATTAACAACCACAGGCGCGTCCTTGCGTTTCACGCCATAGCGTGTAGCCGAAACAACAACTTCATCCAAATTGAGGTTGTCTTCTTCCAGTTGAATTTGTAATGGAGCCTTTAGGGTGTCTAAAGAGATAACTTTGCTGAAGGAGCGATAGCCCACTGCAGATATATTTAAGGTTACTTTTTGTGCGGGTATTGCCGCCAGCTTAAAGTACCCATCGGTATCAGATGTGGTTGCGAGCTTGCTGTTTTTTAAAGTCAGGGTACCGGAAGGAACCGCTTCATGATTTTTATTGAATAAGTAGCCTTCAAGTTTTGACTGGGCATATATAGTAGATGTACTAGCCAGTAATGTGGCCAATAAAGTGTATTGCTTTAGCATCGTAATTTTATAAAAATTTTAAAAATACAAACCTCGTATAGAATTGTTTATTCCTCGTGATGATAGCGTTCAATACCTTGAACGCTGGTAGGAAACAAGAAAATAATTTATCTCGCCACAAGGTTGTTTATACCAAGGAGTTCATTGAAACCATTGTGAAGGAGTTCAATGAAGGCTGTAGCCTTGGGATTAAAGACAATTCTCGAAAAAGAGGCCAATAAAAATTGCATCAAAGATGGTGTACCGATATCGGTATTTTATGCTATAGATATAGAATAAAGTTACCAGACGCATGCAGTATGTCCTGCTTGTTTGCGTCGAGTGCTGTTATTCCAGACTACAGGTTCTCGAAATCTCTGATTTTGGTTTTATGCTAAGCTAGGGGGACCACGTAAGTGGTGATAGTCAATGGTTGAGGTAATCGCTTCCGGACAAAAGGAATTGTAGCGCGTCTGTTTTACTTCGCGAGGAACTGGAAGTTCAAGGACGGTAAATTCGGTCTGTACATAAGTATTGTGATAGATGACATTCAGGTATTCGATTTGGTCATCTGTTTCTTGAGGCTTTTGTTTCTTGGTAAAATCATAAGGGTGAGTATGCATGACAATTTCACCAGTTGATTTGACCTCTTTGTGCATAAAAACAACACCCGAAATAATAATCAGCGACATTAATACCAATTGGCAGAATGCAATGAGCTGACGTGGGTTTTTCGTTGTTTTCCGATACATATAAAAAAGCGTTACTTTTTAGGGTAACGCTTCAAAAATACGATTTTATTTTGTGAGTTGAAGTGCAATGCGTATTAAAAAAATATGAAGTATAATACGCTAGGCTTGCATCTTTTCTCGATTATTTAATCAGATGATTGTTGTCGTCTGGAAATACAACAGAAGGTTTGAACTGTTTGGCTTCCTCAAAGTCCATGTTTGCGTAGGAAATGATGATGACGATATCGCCAACTTGAACCAGACGTGCGGCAGCACCATTCAAACAAATAATACCTGATCCACGTTGACCGGGGATAACGTATGTTTCAAGGCGAGCCCCGTTATTGTTATTTACGATTTGAACTTTCTCGTTAGCGATGATATTTGCGGCATCCATCAAATCTTCATCTATTGTGATACTACCCACATAATTCAATTCCGCTTGTGTGACTTTAACGCGGTGAATCTTGGATTTCATTACTTCTATTACCATGGCGCAAAGGTAGGGCTTTCTGCTGAATTTGAAAGATTTGTCAATTAATTTGACAAATTATTCAGAATCATATTATCAATCAAACGAACTCCGTCGACCCAAGCGGTGACAAGTGCGACATGTTGCTTGCTGAGATCGATGTGATTGACTTCTTTTAAAGAAGAACTTTCACATATCGCAAAATATTCAACACTCAGTCCCTCGGTAGCTGTCAGAATTTTCAGCGCCTCATTTTTTATTTCCGCTAGCGGAATAGGGCCATTTATATGGTCTTTTACATATTGCAAAGAACGGGATAGTGCCAACGCTTTTCTTTTGCCATCTTCGCTTAATCGCATGTTCCTGGAACTGAGTGCTAAGCCATCTCGATCTCTAATGATAGGGCATATCGCTAATTGAATCGGGAGATCCTTCATTGCTATCATGCGTTTGATAACCATGACCTGCTGAAAATCTTTTTGCCCGAAACATGCAATATCCGGTTGTACCAAAGCAAATAATTTGTAAACCACCTGGGTGACACCCTGGAAGTGCCCCGGGCGTTTTTCACCTTCCCAAATTTGGTCCAGTTCGCCGAGGTCGAGGTGCCAGTCCTCATTTTTATCGGGGTACATCTCATCAACGCTTGGTAAGAAAAGGATGTCGCAATCGACGGATTCCAGTAATCTGATGTCGTTTTCGATGGGCCGTGGATATTTTTCGAGATCTTTCGGATCGTTAAATTGTGTGGGGTTAACAAAAATGCTGCAAACACGAATATCACTGATTGGTTTTGCATAATTTAATAAGGATAAATGTCCTTCATGTAGTGCGCCCATTGTAGGAATTAAGGCGATTTTTTTACCTGTTGATCGGGCTTCTTGCAGGTATGCTTGGAGAGATGCTTTCGTTTTGAAAATTTCCACTTTGCTATTTAGTTTTTTGTTGGCAAAGGTGCATAATATTTTGGGAATATAAAACGATGATTAATAGTAAATTGCATAGTAAGTATTTTTTTCGTACCTTTGTAGACCGATTTTACTGTTCGAAAATAATAAATAAAAATAACTGGAGATGGCAAAAACGAAGATATTGTTTATTACTCACGAGATGTCGCCTTTCCTCGAATTAACTAAAATTTCTGAAATTACACGTCAACTTCCGCAAGCGATGCAAGAAAAGGGTTTTGAGATCCGAATCTTAATGCCGCGTTTTGGGAATATCAATGAGCGTCGAAATAGATTACATGAGGTTATTCGTCTTTCAGGCTTGAACATTGTTGTGGATAATAATGATAATCCGCTAATTATTAAAGTTGCTTCATTACCTGCGGCCCGTATGCAGGTGTATTTCTTGGATAATGAAGACTACTTTCAGCGTAAAAAAGTTTTTAGTGATGAGCATGGCGAATTCTTTGCAGACAATAATGAGCGTTCGGTGTTCTTCTGTAAAGGAGCGTTGGAAACTGTGAAGAAATTAGGTTGGTCACCCGATGTAGTGCACTGTCATGGATGGTTCTCTGCTTTGGTACCTGCTTATGTGAAGACGACTTATAAAGACGATCCTACATTCAAGGATGCAAAAGTGATGTACTCTTTGTTCAACGAAGAATTTAAAGGTACATTAGGCGCTAAGTATGCAGAAATGGCACCCGAGGGTTCATTCAAAGCAGAGGATGCAAAGGTATACGGTGATGGCAGCTATGAGGCGATCTATAAAGGTGCTTTGCATTTTACTGATATGGTCGTTGTCGCTGATGAAAATGTCAATGCTGAAATAGTTGATTTTGCACGATCCAAAGATATTCAGGTTTTTGAGCCAAATGGCGATCAGGACTACGATGCTTTTGGAGAAGTATATGATCAGTTTGCACCCGAAGAGGTAGAGGCTTAAGCCTTACTTTCTAGGCATACCGAAAACAAACAGACAATAAACATAAAAAGGCTATTCTTAGAATGGCCTTTTTTTATGCGTTTTTTTCCGTTTGGGCAAATAGTTGCCGCAATGATTTTGGTGACGATGGCAGCCAGAAGCCTTTTGCACCGGTAAATATAGCTGCGAATTGTTATCTTCGCAGTAATTTGTCATTGTTTTTATATGTTCATACCAGAGGATCTCAGCGAAGATGAATTGGGTTTGACCTATACTTATGCTAGGTTATCAAATAGCATACATTGGCTGAATTTTATTGTATATAAATCGCGTGTTTGGGCATGTTGCTAGGATATGAACAGACACCATAGCTATAATTCGTGTAATGAAAATTAAGGTAGGATTTGGATTTGATGTCCATCAGATCAGAGAAGGTCATCCATTTATTGTAGGTGGAGTTCAGTTAGAACATCATGCTGGTGCTTTCGGGCATTCTGATGCCGATGTATTGGTGCATGCAATATGTGATGCCGTTTTGGGCGCAGCCAATTTAGAAGATATTGGCTACCACTTTCCAAATACAGATATGCGTTGGAAAGGTATCAGCAGTTTGTTGTTGCTGAAAGAATGTATGGCACTGATTGCAGCCAAAGGATATACACTTGGCAATATTGACGCGATGTTATGTTTGGAGGCTCCCAAGATCAAACCCTATATTCCCCAAATGAAAGTTAAATTGGCTGAAGCAACAGGTTTGGATATCGACGACATTTCTATCAAAGCAACAACAAATGAAACGATGGGATTTATCGGTCGTCAGGAAGGGGTGGTTGCCTATGCCGTCTGTTTGATTGAACGCACGTAATTCGCCTCAATATTTTCACGTTTAAATTCTTGCATTTGGCTCAATTAGTAATACCTTTGCCAAAGCAGGGATTCTTGGCACACTATCTGTTAGAGTGAGCATTAATGTCTTAATTGAAGTCTGTAAAGATCAAAATAATGCAGGATCCAAGTTTACAAAAACACAATTGTGGATGGAAACATGGGCTATGTAGTACGATCTTTTAAATGAATAATATTTACGTCTGAAATTTAGTAAATAGATGAAACGAGTATCAAAAAAAAATCAACTTACTGAGGCTGATGTCAAGCGGTATACGTTCAATTTTTGGAAAATTATCATCGGAATTGTCCTGATAGGTTTCCTATTTATATTGAGTATACGTCTTGGATTATTTGGGAAATTACCATCCTTCAGTGATTTGGAAAACCCGAAAAGCAATTTGGCTTCTGAAGTCATCACGGAAGACCATAAAGTATTGGGGACATATTATGTTCAAAATCGTTCCAACGTAAAGTATAGTGAGTTGTCTCCTTATTTGGTTAAAGCCTTGGTATCGACCGAGGATAAACGTTTTTATGATCACTCCGGGATCGATTATTCCCGCACGTTTACGGTCATCTTTCATACTTTGACAGGTAATAAGCAAGGAGGTAGTACCATTACACAACAGTTGGCACTTAACCTTTTTTCGGATGGACGGCAAAAGAATTTTTTGAAACGTGTTATCCAAAAATTTCAGGAATGGATTACAGCTGTTCGTTTGGAAAGAAATTATACCAAGGATGAGATTATTACCATGTATTTCAATACGGTGGACTTTGGTGCCTACAATACCTACGGAATCAAGTCGGCGGCACGGACTTATTTCAATACGACGCCAGATAAGCTAACAGCTGATCAAGCAGCCCTTTTGGTAGGAATGCTTAAAGGCCCGGGGGCATATTCTCCTGTGCGATATCCCGAAAAATCACGGACACGCCGTAATACGGTGTTGAATAATATGGTCGCGGCCAATTTTATTTCGGCTGAGGAGGCGACAAAAGCGAAAGAAAAACCACTAGGCTTGGAGTTGAAGATAGCAAATTATGGAGAGGGCTTAGCGCCGTACTTTAGAGCGGTATTAAAGGATGAAATCAAAAAAGAATTTGCAAAATTGTCCATCACCAAACCAGATGGTACACCATATGATCTTGATCGCGATGGATTGAAGATCTATACAACAATCAATATGTCGATGCAGCAGTATGCAGAGGATTCGCAAAAGGAATGGATGAAGCAATTGCAGTCTAAATTTGCTGCACAATGGAAAAATAGAGATCCTTTTAAAGGCGATAAAGCGAAACTGCTCATCAGTGGAATGAAGCGCTCTGATCGTTACCGTATCTTGAAAGAAGAGGGCTTGAATGAAGATGAGATCAAGAAGGCCTTCAATGTTAAGGTTCCGATGAACATTTTTACATGGAAAGGAAGCGTAGATACGATGATGACGCCAATGGATTCCATTAAGTACAATAAACTTATGTTGCGCAACGCAATGATGTCTATGGAGCCGAAGACCGGACATATCAAAGCTTGGGTGGGAGGAATTGACTTTGATCATTTCAAATATGATCAGGTAAAAATGGGTACGCGTCAAGTCGGGTCAACGGCGAAACCATTTACTTACGCAGTGGCGATTGACAACGGCTATTCACCATGTTACAGTATTCCCAATTACCAACAGACTTATAATGGATGGACACCTAGAGGAAATGCGCAAGGTGGAAACCCGATTACTTTAGCGAAAGCATTGGCTTATTCGCAAAACTATGCGACGGCATATCTGGTACATGAAGTTGGTGCTGCAGAAGTAGCAGCATTGACAAAACGGATGGGCATAACAAGTGATGTGCCTAATTATCCTTCGATCTCATTAGGGGCCTATGAAGCATCTGTTTTTGATATGGTGGGTGCCTATTCGGCCTTTGTGAATCAAGGAACTTGGATTGAGCCAACAGCGATTCTGCGGATTGAAGATAAAAACGGTACACCAATCTATGATAAAGCACCAAAGGTCGTAAAAGCGCTAAACAGTGAATCGGCTTACATTATTGTTGATATGTTGAAAAAGGTTGTCTCACAAGGTACAGCTAGACGTATTCAGTGGATGTATAAATTGAACAATCCGATAGGGGGTAAAACAGGTACAACCAATGATAACTCCGATGCCTGGTTTATCGGTATTACACCAGAACTGGTTACAGGGGTTTGGACCGGTGCAGAAGATCGAGGCATCAGTTTTGACAGGATGGAGTACGGACAGGGGGCAGCAGCAGCGATGCCCGTATTTGCTTACTACATGCAGAAAGTGTATAAAGATTCAAATCTGAAGTATACCAAGGGTGATTTTGAGCAACCGCAGGGTGGGCTTACCCGTGTCATTGACTGTAATCAGTATTGGGGCGGTGGCGGCTCTGATGTGGAAGATGGGTCTACGGATTCAAGCGGTAAAGATGCGACTAAACTAAAAGATGATCGCTTAGGTTTCTAAGTTATTTTAACGAATACCATTGGGCCAGAGAATAAATTTTTTCGAGATTTGTTGTCTGGCCTTTTTGCTGAAAATGTTTGATATTGGAACGTAATGGACGTATTTGATTATAGAGAAGAATTAAAAAAGATACCACATCGACCGGGAGTCTATCAGTATTTTGATAAAAATAACGAGCTGATTTATATCGGTAAAGCGAAGGATTTGCGTAATCGGGTGGGGTCTTATTTCGTCAATGAAAATCAGCTGAATGGCAAAACCCGTGTATTGGTTCGGAAGATCAATCGTGTATCGTTTACTATAGTTGACACGGAGATTGATGCTTGGTTGCTTGAAAATTCCTTGATCAAGAAACACAAACCTAAGTATAATGTTCTTTTAAAGGACGATAAGACCTATCCATGGATTGTTATCAAAAATGAACCTTTTCCGCGGGTTTTTTGGACCAGACAATATATCAAAGATGGATCTCGCTATTATGGACCTTATCCTTCCGTGGGCATGATGCATATTGTATTGGATCTGATCCGTGAATTGTTTCCCCTCCGTACCTGCAATTTGGCCCTCACACAGGAAAATATACGGAAGGGGAAGTTTAAGATCTGTCTTGAATATCAGATTGGAAATTGTAAGGGCCCTTGTGAGGGGTATCAATCCGAAGAAGATTACGATCAGAATCTGAGCGATATCAAGGATATTCTGAACGGAAAGATTGCTGTGGTGACCAATCGTTTGAAGGAAAGTATTGCTACAGCAGCTGCAGCGTTGGATTTTGAAAGAGCGCAGCTAATTAAAGCGAAACTTGATAAACTGGATAATTATCAGAGTAAATCTACCGTGGTCAATTCATCCATTACAAATGTTGACGTCTTTAGTATTGCTTCGGATGAGGGCTATGCTTTCGTCAATTATCTGAAGGTCATGAATGGTGTTATTATTCAGACACAGACACTCGAAATGAAACGACGTTTGGATGAGAGCGAACAGGAGCTTCTAGCCTTGGCTATACCAGAGATCCGCGAACGTTTCAAAAGCCTTTCGCGAGAAATTATTGTCCCCTTCGAATTAGATATTGAGGAAAATGAAAGGATCCGATTTACGATCCCGAAATTGGGAGAGAAGAAAAAGCTGCTTGAACTTTCTCAAAAGAATGTGGTATTTTTCAGAAAAGAGCGGTTGTTGCAGTATGAAAAGCTTAATCCTGATATCCGGACGGAGCGTATCTTAAAGCAGATGCAAAAGGACCTTCGCATGAATGTGCTTCCACAGCATATTGAATGTTTCGATAACTCAAATATTCAGGGGAATTATCCCGTATCGGCTATTGTTGTATTTAAGGATGCTAAACCTTCAAAGAAGGATTATCGGCATTTTAATGTAAAAACGGTTGAGGGGCCCAACGATTTTGCTACGATGGAGGAGGCTGTTTTTAGACGCTATAGACGATTATTGGATGAAGATCAGCCTTTGCCACAATTAATCATTATTGACGGTGGAAAAGGGCAATTGGGAGCGGCTCTGAAGAGTCTTCGCTTATTGGGTATAGAGCGGAAAGTGACCGTGATCGGTATTGCTAAAAGACTGGAGGAACTTTTCTATCCGGGGGATCAATATCCACTTTACTTAGATAAAAAATCAGAGACCTTAAAAGTCATTCAACATCTTCGAGATGAGGCACACCGCTTCGGAATCACTTTCCACCGTAATCAAAGGAGTAGAAAAACCTTCGTTTCAGAACTGGAAAATGTTCCAGGTATAGGTAAAACAACGGTTGAGAAAGTATTGACTGAATTTAAATCTGTGAAAAAAGTGAAGGAAGCTTCAGATGAAGACCTAAAAAAAGTGCTTAATCTGAAACAGATTAAAGCACTTCGTGAATATTTTGCAAAGTAAAAATTTAAAGGAAGAACAGTTCGTGAACCGAAGGTCTGAACAACTAAGATCTCCGTACTAATTATTCTATGCGAATTAATCGTCGTAACCGAAACGTTTAAGGTAATTCTTTTTGCTTCTCCAATCAGGAATTACCTTAACGAAAAGTTCGAGAAAGACTTTTCCATCGATAAACTCTTCAATATCCTGGCGCGCATAGGTTCCCACCTTTTTGATCATGGCACCTGCTTTTCCAATGATAATATTTTTTTGAGAGTCGCGCTCTACAATAATTTCTGCAGCAATACGGGTGATATTTGCTTCCTCTTTGTAAGAGGTCACGATTACTTCCGTACTGTAAGGAATCTCCTTGTCGTATAGTTTGAATACTTTTTCACGGATCATTTCAGAGACGAAAAAACGCATGGATTTATCCGTTAATTCATCTTTTTCATAATAAGCTTCGTGAATTGGCAGTTTGTCCTTAATGTATTGCATCACAGCGGCGACATTATGATTCAATTTTGCTGAAATGGCAAAAATGGTGTCGGGATTTAATTTTTCCTGCCAGAATTCAATCTTCGCTTTAACCTCTTCTTCAGAAGATTTGTCGATTTTGTTGATCAGGACGGCAACTGGAGAGTTAGTTTTGCGCAATTTCTCCAGCACATCGTTCTCATCGTATTTTTCGTGGATATCTGTCACAAATAAAATAATGTCTGCATCGATTAATGATCCTTGAACAAAATTCATCATTGATTCCTGCAAAGAATAGTTTGGTTTGATAACACCAGGTGTGTCCGAAAACACAATTTGATGGTCTTCATCGTTTACAATACCGATAATGCGGTGTCTTGTCGTTTGCGCTTTGGGTGTAATGATAGACATTTTTTCACCCACTAAAGCGTTCATTAGGGTGGACTTACCAGCATTTGGCTTTCCGATGATACTTACGAATCCTGCTTTATGTGACATTTTTCTAAATTTTATTAGGATTACAAAGAAACAAAATATATCTTTGTACTCCAATTCGGAAGGATCATAATCTTGTTTTTTCAAAAGAAAAAAGCAATTTTGTTCAAAAATATATTGCGGGGTGGAGCAGTTGGTAGCTCGTCGGGCTCATAACCCGAAGGTCACTAGTTCGAGTCTGGTCCCCGCTACTAAAAGAAAAAAAGCCGAGGTGAAAATCTTGGCTTTTTTTGTGTCATACTTTCTATACAATACCATCTGCTTTCAGAATCACTTTCTTCTTATCCTCTAAATTTCTCTTTATCGATTGTCGTGAAGTTGTTAAAAATCTGTCTTTTGCTGTTATTTAATAGTTCTAATTTTTTTCATACTAGATTGGCCTGTAGAATGTGTGTTTATGCAATCGTTTGTTTAATTGGCGCAATCGATTTCGTTGTTTCAAAATTTTGATATACTGTCGTCATCCTTTAGTTTTAGCATTCATGTACCTAAATTTTGATTAGCACGCTAATCAATTTTTAAACTAACTATTAAATATTATGATTTCAAAGATTCTCGACAATCACAAGTTGAGTCTGTTATCATTAGCTTTACTCATTACAAGTACACACAACTCGGCTAATGCTAATGGTCTTACGTTTCCAAACAACAATATTTTGTTGAATGACGCGGTTTATCAACAAAAAGTGAATGGAAAAGTGCAGTCTACAGATGGTCCATTGGCAGGAGCAACCATTAGTGTTAAGGGGAGCGCTAAATCGACGTCTGCAGGAGTAGATGGACGATTTACAATAGATGCTAACAATGGCGATATATTGGTCATTACAAGCGTTGGTTATAAAGCGCAAGAAGTGACAGTGACTGGGCCAGTTGTTAACATCAATCTCGAGTCCAATAGCGAAGCACTTCAGGAAGTTGTCATTGTTGGTTATGGAACACAACAGAAAAAAGAAAGTTTGACAGGTGCCCTTCAGGCTGTTAAAGGAAACAAATTACGTGACGTAACTACGCCATCGGTTGAAAATATGCTGAATGGTAAAGCTGCCGGCGTGTATGTTGCACCAGGAGCTGGTAAGCCGGGATCAAATGGTGGTGTTGTGATTCGTGGCCAGGCAACATTAAGTGGTACAACGAGTCCATTGTGGGTAATTGACGGTGTTATAGTTGGCTCAAGCCCAGGTGATATCAATCCGGACGACATTGAGTCATTAACGATCTTAAAAGATGCTGCCTCAACATCTATTTACGGTTCTCAAGGTGCAAATGGTGTTGTTGTCGTTACAACAAAAAATCCTTCGGCATCTAAAACAAGCATTAGCTTTTCTACAAAAATGGGTGTCAACCAACTTTCTAATGGACATATGGAAATGATGGATGGTGCTGAATTGTATGATTATTTTGCCTCATTCTCCAATCAAGATAAGATTAAATTCCCTCGTTGGAATTCGGACCTGCGCAATAGCGACTTTGATTGGTGGAAACTGGCAACGAAGACCGGATTTGTCCAAAACCACAATTTATCCATTCAGGGTGGAAATGATAAATTGCAGTCTTATTTGTCTTTAGGTTATTACAACGAAGCCGGTGCTGTAAAAGGATATGATTACGATCGTTATAATTTTAGATTACGTACCAACTATAAGCCTTTCGACTGGTTGACCATTAAGCCATCTATTGCTGGATCAAGACGTGCGGTAGATGATCGTCAATATGATGTCAATGCCATGTATGGAAACCTGCCTTGGGATAGTCCTTACGATGCAAATGGCAAATTGGTACCTCATCGTTATAGTGGATGGGTTAATAATGCAAGCACGAATTACCTGTATGATTTGCAATGGAATCACAGTGCCAATACCAACTATGAATTTATGGGTAACTTAGATTTCGATATCAAATTAACAGATTGGTTGACTTTTTCTTCTGTCAACAATTATCGATACAATAGTTATTCCGATAGTGGTTATCAAGATCCGCGCTCAAACAGCGGTGAGAGTGTAATTGGTCGTGTAACGGATTACCGTATGGAGTTTGCCCGTCGTTATACGAACCAAATCTTGCGTTTCAACAAGACTTGGGACAAACATAGCCTAAATGGATTGGCTGCATACGAATTTAACGACTATTGGACAAAAACCTTAGATGCTTACGGAACGGGTATTGTAAATGGTTTCGAGGTATTAGATGTTGTTGCAAAACCAGAACGTACTAGAGGTGGCATTTCCGAATGGGCAGTACAGTCTTTCTTGTCTAATGCAAACTATGCATACGATAATAAATATCTGGCACAGGTATCTTTCCGTCGTGATGGAGCATCCAATTTTGGTACCAATGCAAAATATGGTAACTTCTTTTCAATTAGTGGTGGTTGGAATATCAATAAGGAAGAGTGGTTCAAGACTGATTGGGTAGATAATTTGAAATTGCGGGCAGCTTATGGATCGGTAGGTAATAGACCGAGCTCATTATATCCGCAATATAGCCTTTATTCGGTATCGGCATCATCAAGTTACAATGGAATACCGGGGGCATTAATTAGCCAAATCGGTAATAAAGACCTGACTTGGGAAAAAACATACACAACAGGTTTTGGGGTGGATGCAGCATTGTTTAAAAATAGATTGCGATTCAATGTTGATTACTATGACAAAAAGACCGATAATGTACTTTATCAAGTGCCTATCAGCGGTCTGACCGGCGTCACTTCTATTTGGAAAAATATTGGTAAGATGCAAAACCGGGGGATTGAATTGACCATCGGTGGCGACATCGTTCGAAATGATAATTTGCATTGGAGTTTGGATGTTAATTTAAGTCACAACGTAAATAAGTTAACCGAGCTATTTGCAACCAAAGATGCCAATGGTAATCTTGTTTCAAAACCAATTATCGCAGGAGACGGATCAGGGATAGCGGGATCGGCGCAACGTTTGCTTCAGCCTGGTTATCCGGTAGATACCTATTACCTGAAAGAATGGGCTGGTGTCAATGTGGATAATGGTTTGCCAATGTGGTATCGCTACGAAACCGATGCTAATGGAAATGAAACAAGGACAACGACGTCGAACTATTCCAATGCTACTTTCCGTAATGTAGGAAAAGGAAATCCGGATCTTTTTGGCGGTTTCAGTACGGCTTTAAGTTATAAGCAGTTTGACCTGAATGCGGTATTCGGTTTCTCATTAGGTGGTAAATTATATAATTATTCGCGTCAGGAATTTGACTCGGATGGAACCTACACCGATCGTAATCAGATGAAGTTACAGGATGGTTGGAGCCGCTGGCAAAAACCGGGTGATGTTGCCACTCATCCGATCGCTAGATACGACAACCAAGATAAAGGTAATTCGCCATCAACACGCTTCTTGGAAAGTAACAATTTCTTAAAGATGAGGTCGTTGACTTTGGGTTATAACTTCGATCTTAAAAAGTATAACATCAAAAATTTACGTGTATTCTTAGCTGGAGAGAATTTGTTTACGATTACAAACTATTCGGGTGTTGATCCGGAGCTTCCTTTGACTGAACCAGATGGTAAAGGTGGGGGCGGTCAAATGATCAGATCTGCTGGGGTTTCTGTATATCCTATGGTTCGCAAATATATGTTCGGCGCAAGCGTAACATTTTAATTTTAACGTTTAGAAAATCAACAATGAAAAAGATATTAATAGGACTTTTGATCGCTACGGCAGTATCCTCCTGCGATATAGATCGTCTTCCTTATACTTCAATGGACGAAGAGAATATTGCAAGTAATCCTGACGCAATGGTAACAGGTACTTATGCGCAGTTAAAAGCTTGGTCTGATCCGATGCACCGTCTTGGTGAATACGCTGGTGATAATATGATGATCCGAGGTTCATCGACAGACGCATTTTACGAATTTATCTCGTATGCGAGAACACCGAACAATTATCGTTTACAGAACTTTTGGGATAGCGGTTATAAAGCTATTGCACAGTCTTCGAACGTCATCAAGATGTTTGCTGAAGGTCAGAGTACAGAAATGGACAACAAATTAGGTGAATGTTATTACATCCGTGGGATGATGTATTTTTACCTTTGTCGAGCATTCGGGAAGCCTTACTACCAAAGTCCTGAAACAAACTTAGGTGTTCCGATTGTAAATGGTACACCTGAAGATGTTTTCAATGATTTGAACTTACCCGACCGTGCTTCTGTAAAAGATACATATGCGCAGGCAATTAGTGATCTAAAAAAGGCAGAAGCCTTAATGACCATCAATAACGGTGCAGCGTATGCATCTAAGGAGGCTGCTCAAGCAATGCTTTCCCGTATATACCTATACATGAGTGGTACGTATAAAAATCCAAATGCGGAATATGCGCGTCTTTCTGTTGAGTATGCGGATAAGGTGATTAATTCAGGTAAATATGTCCTGTTGGGCCGTGAGCAATTCATGAAATACAATACGTTTAGGCCTGAAGATAACAAGGAGACCATTTTTGCGGTGAAACGTGTTGCTTCTGAATTTTCGGGCGACGATCACTATTATGGGATTGGTGGTATGTATTCCAATATTGGTGGTATGGGCTGGGGTGAGATGTACTCAAGCGCCAAATATATTGATCTATTAAATGAGACTGGTCGCAATGACTGGAGACCTGATCATTATTCGATTGTCGATGCACGTGCGGCCTTTATTGAACCTACTTATTCAAAAGATGATGCGGGAAAATACACAACTGTGTTTCGGTTTATTAAACAAGATGTACCCAAAAAAGCAGGCGACCCGGTTACACTAAGTTATGTGCAAGCTCCTGCTACCATAAACGGTAATACAGTGACTTGTAAAGATGGCGATAATGTCTATACATTGACTGCTGTCAATGCTGCACAGCAAACCTATAAAATTGCTTATGCAGATGGTAAGACATACACTGGTATGATAGATTACTATATTTCCTTAAACCGTGCTTATCCGCAATTCTATATTGTGAAATGTTCACGTGAGGGCGAGGAGTCTCAATTACATTCACCGGTAATTAGCCGTTTAGGTGAAATTTATTTAAATCGCGCAGAGGCTAATGCAAAATTAGGCAACTATGGTGCTGCTTTAAATGATTTGAATACCATTAGAAATCGTTCTATTGTCAACGGAGGATATACTTCAATTGATGCTACCAATGCAAGTAAACTGATCGATAAAGAGCGTCAGTTGGAATTGGCTTATCAGGCTGAACGCAGTTATGATGTATTCCGTAATGGAGATCCTTTAAATCGTACCTATCCGGGACCACAAAAACAATTTGAAGATATTCTACCAACAGATTTTAGAGTGACTTATTTTATTCCACAGGATGCAATAAATTCTTATCCAGGTAAATTGACACAGAATCCAACGTCTAATTAGACGAATATTTATAATTTAAAACCCAATAAATGGCTTTACTTCACGGTAAAGCCATTTTTGTTTTTGTGTCTCGATAATCCCTTTCGAATCCGTATCTTTGTTCCCTTAAGTATATTTTTAGCATAAAAGTGCCATCTGCTGTGATAGTGGGTGGATCAAATAAAATAAATATGGCAAATATTGTTGCAATTGTTGGTCGTCCAAATGTTGGTAAATCTACCTTATTCAATCGTCTTACGGAAAGTAGAAAAGCGATTGTTGATGACTTTAGCGGAGTGACGCGCGACCGTCATTATGAAACAGCCGAGTGGATCGGAAAGAAATTTACAGTAATTGATACAGGTGGTTTTGTACATGGTTCGGATGATGTCTTTGAAGAGGCGATTCGTGATCAGGTCTATATCGCTATTGAAGAAGCTTCAGTCGTTATATTCATGGTGGATGTTACTACAGGAATCACGGACCTGGATGACGAAATCGCTGATATTCTCAGAAGAAGCTCCAAACCTGTTTATGTGGTGGCTAATAAAGTCGATCACGCGAAATTGCACCATGAATCAGCCGAGTTTTATGCCTTTGGTTTAGGAGAGGTCTTCAATATCTCATCGGCGACAGGATCTGGTACAGGTGAATTGTTGGATGCTGTTGTTTCACATTTCGAAGAGGAGCAGGAAGAAGAAGAATCCTTGCCTAAATATACGATCGTGGGACGTCCAAATGTGGGTAAATCCTCGTTGACAAATGCTTTGATCGGTAAAGATCGCAATATTGTAACGCCAATGGCTGGAACAACACGTGATTCCATCCGTATACATTATAATCAATACGGACATAATTTTTTATTGATTGATACTGCTGGTCTTCGCCGTAAATCTAAAGTTAATGAAGATATTGAGTTTTATTCAGTCATGCGTACCATCAAAGCATTGGAGGATTCTGATGTAACGATTTTAATGCTCGATGCGCAAGATGGATTGGAAGCGCAAGACGTGAATATCTTCAACTTAGCGGAGAAAAATCGTAAAGGTATCGTGATTGTTGTCAATAAATGGGATTTGATCGAAAAGGACAATAAAACAATGAAGGCCTTTGAAGATCGCATCAAAGAGAAAATAGCACCATTTACAGATGTGCCTATTATCTTTACCTCTGTCACCGAAAAACAGCGTGTTCTTAAGGTGTTGGAAGTTGCCGATAAGGTGTACGCCAACAAAACAAAGAAAATCCCTACGTCCAAGTTGAATGAAGTGATGTTGGATATTATCGAAAACTATCCACCGCCATCCTTAAAGGGTAAATATATCAAAATTAAATATGCAACGCAGTTGCCTGGACGGACGCCGATGTTTGCATTCTTCTGTAATCTGCCACAATATATCAAAGATCCATATAAACGCTTTATAGAGAATAAATTGCGTGAAAACTTTGACTTTACAGGTGTACCAATTCAAATATATTTTAGACAGAAATAGATTTTCAAGTAGCGATTAAACATGGACCATAATCTCTTTTTATACAATACGCTTTCGCGAACAAAAGAAAAATTCGAACCTATTCATCCCAATCTAGTTGGTATGTATGTCTGTGGACCTACAGTATACAGCGATGTGCATTTGGGAAATTGCCGGACGTTTGTGTCTTTTGATCTGATTTTTAGATACCTGCGCCATCTTGGTTATAAAGTGCGTTATGTGCGCAATATTACAGATGCGGGGCATTTAGAAGGCGATCGTGATGAGGGGGATGACAAATTTGCAAAAAAGGCAAAATTGGAGCAATTGGAGCCGATGGAAATCGTTCAGAAATATACGATAGGTTTCCACGATGTGTTGCGTCTTTTCAATACGCTGCCTCCAAGTATAGAGCCTACGGCAACGGGACATATTTCCGAGCAGATCGAAATGATTGAACAGATTATGGAGAATGGCTACGCTTATGAAAGGAATGGTACCGTCTATTTTGACGTTGAGAAGTATGTTGAGAAATACGACTATACCATATTGACCAATCGAAAATTGGAAGATATGCTCAACAATACCCGCGAATTGAGTGGTCAGGACGAGAAAAAGGGCCGTTTAGATTTTGCTTTATGGATTAAAGCAAAACCTGAAACGATTATGCGCTGGCCAGCTCCATGGAGTGTTGGATTTCCGGGATGGCATATTGAATGTTCGGCCATGAGCAGAAAATATTTAGGCGATCAATTTGACATTCACGGTGGTGGAATGGATCTGGCGGCTACACATCATACCAATGAAATTGCACAGTCCGAGGCATGTAACCATACAAGTCCTGCCAAATACTGGATGCATACCAATATGTTGACTGTAAACGGTGCCCGGATGTCCAAATCCGCTGGAAATGGATTTTTGCCGGGAGAGCTTTTTACAGGAAATCATCCGCTATTGAATAGAGGTTATTCGCCGATGGCCGTACGTTTCTTTATGCTACAAGCACATTATAGAAGTACGTTGGATTTCTCCAATGAGGCATTGGATGCGGCCGATAAGGGGTATAAACGCCTTATGACAGCCGTAAGCCTTTTGGATAAATTGAAGGTGTCGAAAGGTGCTGATTCATTCAATTTAGCTGAAATCCGCCGCAAATGTTATGCTGCTATGGACGATGATTTCAATAGTCCTGTGCTCATTGCCGAATTGTTTGAAATTGTACGTATCATCAACTCAATTTATGATGGTAAGGCAAAGGTAACGGAAGAGGGATTAGCAGGCCTTAAAATATTCTTGAAAGAATTTGTTGAAGATATCCTAGGGCTCAGAAATGATCAGACATCCGCATCTGATGATATCGATGATGTGATGAACCTAGTTATTAAGTTACGTAATGAAGCGAAGGCAAATAAAGACTTCGTGACTTCAGATCGTATTCGCGATGAGCTTAATTCTATTGGAATTCAGTTGAAAGATAGCAAAGAAGGAACACTTTGGAATAAGATTTGATAGATAAGAAAATCGAATTTATAAAAAGAGGAAAGAAAGATCATTTGCATATGAATTTTTGGAATAGGCTATCCGTCGTTGCATTGATGAGTGTCGCTGGTACGACACTATATGCGCAGATACCTGAGAAAGTTGGAAGCCTATTACAGGCAGATAAGGACGCCGCGGCATTGTCAAAAGCGTCTACGCCGCATCAGGCATTTCTATCGATCATTGATAAGGAATCTACGTTTTATGTTCCATCGGCAGTAAATGCTTACAACTACCTCAATAACAGGCCGAATATTCCCGATGTTTTGAATTGGCAGCCTACGTTTGCACTGATTGCTAAGAGTCAGGAATTTGGTGTTACCTCGGGCTCTATGGATTTTCAAAAAGTAGGTGCTCGATTGCGTCATGGAGAATATCTGACTGTATGGAAGCGGAATAAAAAGGGCAAGTGGTTGGTTGATATTCGTGCTGAAGTGGAAAACAATGGAAAGGATGGGGAGTTTGATCTTGAATATATCGAACCTACCGATTCCTGGTATTTGAAACATCGCTCTAAAGTGCGTTTAAATCAGCGCGAAGATATTGTCTTAGAAACGGACAAATTGATGTCAACCGTATTGAAAGCAGACAACCCAACCGCATATAAGGAGTTTTTAAGCGAGGATGTCCGGTTTTTGTTCCCTTGGACCAGTCCGATGGAAGGAAAGGCAACAATGATGGCTTATCTCAAAAAACAACGGATGACCATAGAAACGGTGCCCGAGGAAGTAAAACGTTCCTACAGCGGTGATTTTGCGTATACAAAGGGAACTGCAACTGTGAGACAGAAGGATAAGGTTGTAAAGTATAATTATATCCGCATCTGGCAACTGAGCGAATTGGCAAAAGATGATGTGAAGAAAGCCAATTGGAATATCCTGATCGAGATGATGTTTGAGAAATAATAGTAACGACTGCAAAATAAGAAGGGCTTGAATTTAATATTCAAGCCCTTCTTATTTTGCAAATACCGTATACTTATTGTTGTTTTTTCCATTTTTTCAATTCATCGCATGAACCAAACTCATCACTGATATTGATAAATGTTGTTTTCGATTTATCATCGAACCATTTACTTAGATTGCGATTGATCTTATCTTGTTTGGCAGCTTCTTTGATTTTGGTGAAGTCCTCGTCCAAATTTGCTTTATGCGGCGGGATACGTGTTTTCAGGTAATTGAAGCGGTAGCCAACATCGCCCATTTTGTCTGTAAATTGCTCTGGTTTAGAATACTCGCCAGGTTTTAGCTGATCAATTGCTGTAAATACCGATTTCTCCAATCCATCCATAGGAATCACAGTGGTACGGCTTGACCCCTCTTGATTTAGAATCATACCTCCATTGAACTTACTTTCTTCCGCATCCGAATAATTGGTAGCGGCATGATAAAAATCCAATTTTTTGTCAACTACCAATTTATAGATACTGTCCAGTTTATTTTTCGTGCGTTCCAACGCGGCTGCACCGGGATTGATCTTCATCAGGATATGGCGTGTGTGTACCTCTTCACCACGTCTTTCGAGTACCTGAATAATATGGAAGCCATATTTTGATTCTACAATAGGTGAAATTTCGCCCGGTTTCAATTTAAAGGCCATCGCAGAGAATTCTTTTACATAATTGTCGCGTGTACCGAAGCCCAAATCACCACCATAAGGAGCGGAACCGGGGTCCTGAGAATATAAACGAGCCATTGTACCAAAGTCTGAGCCATCTACAATCTGTTTACGAATACCTTCGATTTTCTCCCGCTGTTCTTTTTTCTCCGCATCCGTCAATTTGGGCATCATTACAATCTCACCAATTTCTACCTCAGTATTAAAATAAGGAAGACTGTCTTGGTTTAGACCTTCAAAATAACGTTTGACCTCCAATGGTGTTACATCGACTTTTTGAACAATATTTTGTTGCATTTTATTTGCTTTCAACTGTTCAAATACACTGGGACGCATTTCTTCCTTATATTGTAGAAGCGAGCGGTTGAGGAATTTCTCAAGACGTTCTTGCCCACCTGCCTGTTGGGACATGTGACGTAAACGCGCATTGAGGTTGTCATCAACCTCGGTTTCGGTTACATCAATGGAGTCAATTACTGCCTGTTGGGAGAGCAGTTTCTGAATAATTAATTGCTCCAGTACGCCACATTTAAATTTTTCGTTAGGTTTGTTTCCTTGCGCTAACCATTGCGAATATTGCATATCCACATCGGACTGTAAGATAATGCCTGATCCAACCGTTGCTACAACGCGATCAATAACTTGACGTTGCGCAAAACTAGCCTGAATTGATGCAAACAGCAATAAAAACAATATATAAATGTTTTTTTTCATCCGTATAAATTATTTATGATATTAATGAGTGTTCATCATTTTTTAAATGAACTCGTTTACTCATTAAATTAGTATTCTAAGGTATTCGTGAGCTGACTTCATTCGGCTCGCTCGTTTTTATTTATGATTCATTCATGATTAAAGGCA
>JALAGS010000167.1 GCA_022712315.1 Sphingobacterium sp.
CTACTGTAGTCTATTCAATTAATAACCTATAAATATTAAGTTATGAGCGATCGTGTTTATAATGCCTGCCGTAAAGAGATCAATGGTCATGGCAAACCACCTATTGAATTTCTAGACACGTTGATCGATACAATCAACAGCCTACCCGACGAAGTGTTCGAACGAAACAATAAATATGACATTTATAGTGTCATGAATGGTGTATTGGGGCCATACAACGATCTGAAGCACCGTCGAGCGGTTATGTGCGAGGTGCTGAGGGTGGTTGCTGCCTTTGAATCCGATTGGGACTGGAATGAGGGAGAGGATAAAAACAAGCCCGTAGAAAAGAAGACAAAAGAAGCAGAAGAGACAGGAGCATTTCAGGTTTCCTGGGATTCCATGTCGACGGATAACAGTCTTAAGACCTGTGTGGAAAAGTTGGCTGGAAGCCTAGCTGTAGATACTTTTATTGCATCAATGAAAAGTAACCATCAGCTCTCTATAGAATACTGCGCTAGGTTGTTGCGATTTGATACGACTTGGTGTTATACGATCAACACAAAGAGTATGGTCATCAGTAATGTCAGAAAATTAGCCGTTGCAGAGTTTGAAAATTTTCTCACTACTGATACTATATCCGGTAAGCTTTCGAAATCATCGAATAATGATGGGCAATGCATCCAGAAACTGTTAAATATAGCTATAGATAACGCGAAACTTAAAGATGTACAAGCGAGGGCTGCTCATAAACTTTTTGTCTATGACGGGGAGAAATACCCAGCCAATGGATGTGCTATCACACTATCCATATTGCTTCAGGATGCAGGAATAGTCGTTAAAGATATCTATAGGGCCATAGATCTAACCAATGTATTGCGCGATAATCGAGGATGGCAACTGGTCAAGGTTGGCGACCAACAACCTGGCGATATTGGTACAACCTGTGGAACGAAACCAAATCATGGCTACGATCACATTTATCTAGTGGTTAAGAGGGTTGATGCAGATAAGATGATCATTGCCGACAATCAGGATACAGTTGTGCATGAACGCTATGCGAGTGGCAATCAGAAGAAAACACCTACAAAATATTTTCTTAGAGCAGCTCAATAGAATCTACATGGTTATATTGAAACCTATCCTGTTTATGCCAATATTCATGAATTAATATAGAGGAAGGCTATTATTAACTTTAAATAAGTCTATTATGAAACAATTTACTACAGCACTTGTTGTATCCCTTATTTTAATGGTAACCCTGTCAAAAGCCCAATTCGTTTCTACATATAACAGTAATTTTGGAAATGAAAAGAAAATTGAAGTTCCAGATAGGGCGAAGCTTGTCGAAGATGCTGGAGTCTATTTAAGTGACGATGCAAAAACTTATCTTGACGATATGAGGTTCCCTATCGGAATTATAGAGCCTGAGTTGGCTTATAGTTTTCAGCAACAATGTCGAGAGCGCAGCAATATTGCTCGCGGTATGAAATCTGAAATAACTAAGCTTGTTGCTTTACCGCAGATGCAGAAACTTAGAAAAGCAGAAGACCTAATGAAGGACCTTAAGATTACTTATTTATCCTCAAATAAGGTTGAAAAATATCTATTAATGGATAATGAGGAGGTCAATCTGGAAGTTGTCGGCCTTGCACAAGAGATAAAATGGCTTGATGAAGGCTATGAATACTATAGAACGATCAATTCAATTGACGGTAATCCAAAGATTAGACGCCGTTTTTTTCCTTTACGAAGTACATCCCAGGCTGCTTATTTTTATTTTGGAAATAATGGAGAAAAGAAAATTAGTCTTGTTCAGGATGTGATGTTCCAGCGGAATTATGACGGATCAAATTCGTTGAATTCGGAGATATTATCGGGGGTTTTGCCAATTCCCACTTTCCCCATAAAAATGTCTATTGGCAGTACGGTTACGCAAGTTGCAGACAAAGTGGACAGTACTGAAGTAGCTGCAAACAAACTGCCATATGGTGGATTTTTCAATCTGACAATGTCTATCCCCTTATTTTTCTCCAGTACAATAGTCGGAGAAGACAAGCACATGATTTTTTATCTTCCTATAGAAAACCGCTTTAACATTGACGAGGTAAAGGATGGAAGATCATTGGGTGACACGTATCATTTCAATGAAATTTCAGCATCCTTTTTAGCATCAATTGATCTTGTTCAATCTGCTAAGACTGCCGACAATGTCAATATCTTTGCCGGAGTGAAAGGTGCATATTATAGCGGTAACAGCAAATTTTCGGATAAAGTGGGGCATCATGATTTTAGTCTTCTTCAAGTAAACGCAGGAGTTAAACTTGCTAAGAAATTTACTATTGCTATCAATATTCCATTGTCTTCTTCTGCAAGTAATATTATTAACAACCAATCGGGTAGCATAGCACTAAAATTTGAACCGAGTGGCAGCGGTAATTAACTAAATAACAGTTATGAAAAAAAATCTTTGTTTGATAATAACTTTGTTTGTCTGTTTCAGTTTATCTGGACAAATAATGGATTGCCCAGCTAACAATCAAAAAGGATACAAATGTGGAAATGTTGAAGAAAAGATATTAGAAACAATTGCTCGAAATGATTATGAAATGAAGTCACATTTCAACGTTAGGCTTTTAAATGGTTTTAGAAAGGATAGCGACAACGAAAGAGCTGCAAAAATTATTGAATTATGTAATAAAGTTTTGAATGATAAAGATTTTTGGAATGCATTAGAGAATTATAAA
>JALAGS010000168.1 GCA_022712315.1 Sphingobacterium sp.
AGTTGCCATTGTAGATAAATTAAGTGTGAATAATAGCGGTATATGTCTTTAAAAACAAAATATAATGCAATTTTCAAATGGGTTTTGTTCATACTTATTTCTACGGGCTCTTTTGGTTTGTTGGCTCAATCTAAAAGTACCGCTAAGAAAATTATCAGATCTGATTTTCAGCAATATTTTGATCAATGTCAGGTGGCCGGTGCAATTGCAATTTATGACCATAAACGTGACACTTGGATTTTGTCTGATACGACAGAAACACGATCCCAAGCTTTGCCGGCATCGACCTTTAAAATTATCAATATGTTGATCGCTTTGGAGACAAAGACCATCAAAGATGAGCATAGCATTGTCCAGTGGCCAGGGTCGACTGATACCGTAAAATATGGCTATCGCCCCAATATTTATAAAAATATAACTGTAAAGGAAGCATTCGAAGTTTCAGCTGGCTGGGCCTTTATCGAGATAGCGAAGAAAATTGATCGTTCTGTTTATCGAAAATATCTCGAAGCATGTGATTATGGCAATGTGGATCTTTCGGAATCAGGTAGCGATTTTTGGAATTTTGGTTCAATGGGTATTTCTCCAATCAATCAGGTTGAATTTTTGAAAAAACTTTATACTGGAGATCTACCTTTTTCAACACGCAACATGGATATTGTTAAACGTGTTATGATTTCCGAAAAAAACAATGATTATATCATCAGATCCAAGACGGGCTGGACAATGGCCAACCAAATGAATACAGGATGGTGGGTAGGCTACGTCGAACAAAAAGGCGATGTTTATTTCTTTGCAACTAGGCTTATTCAGGACCGCAAGTTTAACCGCCCTGATTTCTCGGACTGCCGGAAAGCGATTACACGAGAAATTTTTAAAGATCTAAAGATTTTGCACTAGAACTGAGGTTGTTCTTTATCAGTCAATAAATTATATCCCGACAATAGACAGATGGAAAATTTTAATCGAAAGAAACATTGGGAAGAGATATACGAAAATAAGCCCCTAGAATCAGTCAGCTGGTATCAGCCCAATCCAGAAGTATCACTACATTTTATACATCAATCTAGTCTTTCGAAAGAGGCTAAAATTATAGATATAGGTGGAGGTGATAGTTTTCTCGTTGATTTCCTATTGAAAGCAGGATTTGAAGATATTACTGTATTGGATATTTCCAATGCTGCTATTGAAAGAGCGAGAAAAAGGTTGGGAGATCAGGCGACTAAAGTCAAATGGATTGTTTCGGATATCTTAGACTTCGTTCCTGATACACGCTATGATTTTTGGCATGATCGGGCCACATTTCATTTTTTGACTGCTCGAGAGGAGATTGATCGCTACATTGAAATTGCAGATCAGGCAATTTCAGCGCAGGGTGTTTTAGTTGTTGGTACTTTTTCTGAACAAGGACCAAGGAAATGTTGTGGGATCGAGATTAAACAATATTCGACACAATCTCTAACCGATTTATTTCAATCTTATTTTAAAAAAATTGAGTGTATGACGATTGACCACAGTACGCCATTCGATACGATACAAAATTTTGTGTTTTGCAGCTTTACTAAATAATTGTCAATAAGCAGGGGCACAATGCTGTTATCTCTAGAAAAGAGATTAGAGGCAGAGATGGAGAATATCCCTGCTATCACATTACCTAAACCTTATCTTGGTGAAGCTTGAGCAATTGCAAGAGAGGAGCGCGAATCCGATCAATGAAACGATTGACAAAGAATCGCCGAGCTTGACAGCACAACTGTCTTGATAAAGAAGGAAATATATGTCGATTTGCATCAGAAGTGCCTCGGTCTCGATGTGCCCCCAATAGTTGCTTTTTTCAAAAAAGCATTTCCTTTTCTAACCATTCTTTTTCATTGATACTGAATTTTTAGGCTCCTTCTTTATGCCTGTTTCTGATAGTTTTATGATTGTTTGCGCATTTTTTATTTAGAATTATTAAAAATAACTTGATATTGTGAGTTGAATTACGTTAAATTTGTGTCTGTTTAGAACGATTTTAAATAGAGTGAGTCTGTTTTGCGTTTTTATTCATACTTATGAGAAAGACATTTTTAACATTAATTTTTGCTTCTTACAGTATTATTCTTTGTGCTCAGCAAACCATGATAAAAGGGATAGTAATGGATCAGCGGGCTAAACCTTTGGATGGAGCCACTGTTTTTATGGGTGCTTTTGACGTGAATGGTAGCACAAATGCTCAGGGAGAGTTTAGTTTGATTCTTCCCGTTAAATATTATGGTGACAGTCTTTTATTATCGATAAGCTATGTTGGAAAGAAAAGTGTGGAACGATGGATTGATACCCGAAAAAAGAATGAAAACTTAAGTTTTGTATTGGAGGATAACAGCCTAACACTGGAGGAAATAAATGTTAATCAAGAATTTAAACAGAATAAGAATTCCGTTTCATCGATTGTTTTTAACGAAGAAGCAATAGAAAGAGTACAAGCATTTAGCTTGATGGACGTATTGAATACATTGCCTGGTAAGCAAATGACAGCACCAAATATCAATGCTCCCCAAACGTTGAACCTTAGAAATACATTAGATGGTAGTAATACGCTTAATAATTCGCTGGGAATACCGATTATAGTAGACGGGGTACGACTTTCCAATGATGCTAATATGCAATCAAGACCTGTCGGTCAGCGTGGAATGGAGGGATCGGTACTTCCTGCTGTTACGAGTGGAAATACCGCTGATGTACCATTTAGAGGCGTGGATTTACGGGAGATACCTGTAGAATCTATTGAAAAAATAGAGGTTATCCAGGGGGTAGCTTCTGCTGAGTATGGCGAATTGACCGACGGCGCTATTCTAATCGAAAGAAAAGCAGGAAACTCGCCGTTGCATTTTACAACGAATATAAATGACGGCTCCCGAAATTATTCACTTAATAAAGGGTTTAGTCTCCCAAAGAACTGGGGCGGGATAACAACAGATCTAAACTATGCCATTTCAAATTCGAATCCACAGGATAAAGTACAGGAATACAAGCGGTACGGCACTTCACTGCGCTGGAATACGGCTGCATCACGAAAACTTCGCAATAAGTTAAGTTTAGATTTTAACATGCGAATTGATGATGCAAAACAGGATCCGGATGATAATTCCAAAAGAAAATATTACTCGAAAGAAATTGGTGTACGTTTTTCGAACACTACACAGTTAAACTATAATACACGATTTTTTGACGAGATCAGCCTCATGTTTTCTTATTCTATCAGCAAGCAAGAGAGCTTTGCCCAATGGTTGTTAAATAGCGGTAACAAACCCTATACAGCTAAGGATACGACAGGTATATATGAGGGCATTATTCTTAACTCCCAGTATCTGGCAGAAGAGGAGATTATAGGGAAGCCCATAACAGCAAGCACTAGCTTAAAATTTACGAAAAGGTTTCAGATAGGTAAAACTGTTCACAGTCTCCTGTATGGATTTAATGGTTCCTATGCAAATAATGGGGGAAGGGGGATTATTTCTGATCCAGATAGACCTCGATTTGTCAATTTTAATGATCAAAATATTAGACCTTATTCTTTTGAGCTTAATCCTGCTTTAATTAATACAGGCTTTTACGTGACAGACAACTTTCATTATAAACTGTTTGGTAAAAACGTGAACAGCAATTTTGGTGTTCGTTTTGATAATCAAAATGGAAGCACCAGCTTTCAGCCACGTTTAAATACAAGGATCGTTTTAGATAAGAGGTGGGCTTTAAGTGCGGCCTTTGGAGTTGCAACGAAATCTCCTACGCTAGCACACCGTTATCCATCACCTTCCTGGATAGATATTCCATTGATTATCGCGCAGAACACGCAAAGTTCCTTATATTTAGTATATACCGAGAAATTCATTACGAAGAATGAAAACTTAAAGTCAAGTAAATCGGAAAGTGCTGAGTTTAATATAGAATTTAAAAATTCTTGGATAACATCCCGTATCAATTCTTACTTTAAAAATAACAGAAATGGTTTTAATTCTGTCAAGGTCTATAAACCGTTTCACTTACCTGTATTCGATTATCATTATGATGAAGGTTTAAATCAGATCGTCTACCAAGAGACAGGAAAATACATAGATTACTACGATAAAGGCTATAATCGGATAGAAAATATTAAAAATTCTTATTCCTACGGTTTTGATTGGTCTCTGGCCTTTAGGGAGATTAAATCTATTCGTACAAGTTTCTCCACAAGTACTTCCTTTATTCTGTCTAACCAGGAGGATAAGGTTTTAGATATAAAGGATTTATATTCTCCTATTCAGGTTAATGGGCAGCCAGTTTCTTACCTTTTATATCAACCTAGCAACCAAGGGAGACATGTTGTCCTTACAAGTAAGTTAAATACCACCACGCACATTCCTTCTATTGGATTTGTCATCATGACAAATACGGATATTTTCTGGAAGAATCGCTATCAGCGAAACTATAATGACAATTATCGAAAACCAGTAGGTTATCTGGATGCCAACATGCGGCAAGTGCTAATTAATGACGATTTAGCGTCATCTCTTCCCATGAGGGATCTAACATTGTCGGACAGTCAGCAACGTATTATTTATATGAATTTCTCCTTGTCGGTCGCCAAGGAAATCAGTAAAAGGATCCGTATCGCAGTGACAGCCTATAATACTTTTAATATGCAGCCCATTAGTTCCTATTGGGATCCCAATACACAGCAGGAAGTAGTCGTCAGCTATAATAGTCCTTTAAGCATTACGGGCGGAATATCAATTAAACTTTAACAAATACCATATACTATGAAACAGAATTATATTCTACTATTTTTCTCCTTAATACTGGCCTTATTTGGAGGCTGTAAAAAAGATATTGACGAAGTGCAACCTATCAACGTTAATGTGCAGTTATCGGTCAATCCCGAGGAAGTTTGGTTTGAGGTGCCTTATGACAAGGCTGAAATTACATTGATAAATAAAGGTAATGGCAGTTCCTATAAACTTCAAGCAGATACAAAGGGTAAAATTTCATTGCATAATATTGCTCCCGGCAATTACAGTATCAATGTCTCGTTAGCCATCTCAGCTGAGGAATATACCAAATTGACCGGGGTAAACCGTTCATCTATATTCTACCTAAACTATGCATTAGCTGATAAGGCATTATTTGCCGATGAAGATTTTAATATTAGCTTAGTGACAAGTGAACCTGTTGGTGGTTTTGTTATTAAACAGATCTATTATGCTGGATCGGATACCAAGGAAGGGGCTCTTAACCGGGATAATTTTATTGAAATTTATAATAATTCAGACGAAACTTTGTACGCTGATAGCTTAATGGTGGTATTAGCTTACGGAAAACCGAATAATAAAACTGATGAATATTCTTTAAGTAATAATCAGTACGATTGGAGTAAATCTATCAATATGGCGGTGTCCAATAATGCGAACGAAGACTATGTTTACGCGAAAGGAATATTTATGATTCCAAGTGATGGGACAGGCAAAAAATATCCTGTCGAATCAGGAAAAAGTATTATCATCGCTGGGTCGGCGCTAGATTACGCTGGTTCGTATAAGGACAACAACGGCAATATAATCGGTGCTCAAAAGCCTGAACTTACGGTAGACCTAAGTAATGCCGATTTTGAAGCTTGGTTGTATCCCTATGAACAAAAAATTCAGCCTGGACGAACGATCTTTGCTAATGACGTAGACAATCCATCCGTTACAAACGTGGAGGTTTTTCTTGCCCTAAGTATGCGTGATATGTATTTTCCACCACAAGCGAGAGAGTCTTTTGTATTGATGAAAGCTGATGGAAACTTTGATTTAAATAATATTCCTTCATTTGCGATCCCAACTATACAAACTGTAACAACCAGTACTGTACGTTACGCCCAAATGCCGGCAAGGTTTATTTTGGATGCTGTGGAGATTCAGGAACCGATTGTCGCTGACCAAATCCCACGTCGTTTACCGCAAAGATTTGACGCAGGGGCAATATCTGTACCTGGAGGAGCTTACTCGAGCCAATCTATCGTGCGCAAGACAGAAAAGAAAATCGGTAATAGACGTATTCTGAAAGATACGAATAATTCATCAAATGATTTTGGTGTGTTGCAACGCGCAAATCCGACTAAAACGGATGCATCATTTATAGATTAGAATCCATATGCGTTCAATTTTATTCATCATAGTTTTGATTTCCCTTTCTGCTTTGAGTTATGCTCAAAGCAGAAAGGATTCTATTTATAGCTATACCATCGAACATCACTTGGTTGAAAGAAATCTACTGAGGCCAGCTTTTCTTCAAAGAGATTCATTGATATCTTATGGGGATATCCGGGTTGCATATCAAATGGATAGGGGTGGGTTTCGAAAGGCGCAACAGGCTTACAAAGGTGTTGCTACAAGTTTCCAGGCCAATGGGTTTAACCGTTTGGGAAAGTTCTTATTGGGAGCTAAATTTACTTTTAACACCATACAAGAAGACAGTTTAGCCAATAGCCTTCGTTCGGGGCTTGAAGATTTAAGCCCTTATTATCCTTATGCAAATAAAAGTGGCGACTATCAACGTCAGAACTACCTGCTTAATGCTTCATTGGCCTACGAATTAACGCATTGGGTGCAGCCATTTTTTCAGATAGACTATCATAGGCATTGGAGTGCAGGCACGGTGGATCCACGTTTGAAGTCGAACAGATTTACATTTAAAGCAAAACCTGGTATTACCTTGAATTTTTCGAAAAGTACATTGGGGGTATACGGAATAATCGGACATGCGGACGAAAACGTTTCTTTGTTATACAAAAACATGGATTTTCAATCTTCAAATCTATACCCAGATCGAATATACTATATGAATTATGGGTATGGGACGGTTCGTCAAAAAGATAGTACGCGAACTAATATCAAATATGATAAATATAAGGGATTAGGCTTTCAGTATCTTAGCAAGTTCTATGGATGGCATACAAAGGCGGAATTTGAATACCAGCAATATCACAATACAAATCAAAACTATAGCAAAAAATCTGTCCTTTTTAGTACTCCATTAGCTATTTATGATCAAAATACAATCAGCTTTTTTGTAGATGCTGTCGAATATAATGGCGACCGGGGGCAACAATTGTTCATTTTGGATGGACAATATAATAAAGGTACTGATGGCAACAAATTGACTACGGGTAGCCTAAATAAAGCCAATTATAAAGTTAGTACATTTTCCCTTACAGGACAATATTTTAAGCTTTGGGACAGACACCGTCAGGTTGCAAAAGAACTGGGTTTTCTTGTTGCCTACTATGCTGAAAATAGAAAAGATCTCTTGCAGGCGGTTGATTTTGAAGTGGGGCAATTACGTTTTGAGCCCTCTTTAAGATTATATCTGCAGAAAGGCAAAACGAAACTTATACAATTTTTATTTGCACCCTATGCAGCAATACCGACAGAAACTGCATTGGATTATAATCCCTTATCCATAAGTACCTTTGTCCAGCATGTTGTTTTTGGGGATTATTACTATTATAAGACCCGGTACCTAGGCGCCAAACTTGGTTTTGAATACAAGGACCGCATTTGGGGAAACAACCTTGCCTTATATGGAAAGTTAGATCTCCGAAATTCTTTGGGTACTGTTGAATTAAAAGATAATATAGAACCTAAATTTCTTGCAATGGGAAGTAGAATGAATATGGAAATCGGAATTCGACTTTCTTTATAAATTATTTTTGATAATAGTCCTAATAAAAAACTGATAATGAAAAAACATGTTGCAGTAGTGGTCGGTCTTCTCGGTTTTGTCGGGTTACTTTCTATGAAAGACCGACAGCAAGCTTTTGATGATGAGATACAGCTGTATTATCGAAGATCGGTGAACGAATGGCCAAAACCAACAATCGATGTCGGTGCTCATTGGAAGGAATTTAAGTCTTTACCGAAGATTGATACCAGCTATTTTTCGCTTATGGAGAAACCTGATGTGAAGTTGGGGAAATATCTTTTTTTTGACCCCATTCTATCAGGGAGCAATCAAATATCCTGTAGCAGTTGCCACAATCCGCAAACTTCCTGGGCTGACAAGCTTACCGTACCGGTTGGCAATGATCATCTGGAAGGTACACGGAATACACCTTCTTTGCTGAACGTTTATGCACGCAAGGAATTGTTTTGGGACGGTCGTGCCGGTTCATTGGAAGAGCAAGCGCTGGGTCCTATCGAGGCACATCACGAAATGGACATGGAATTGACAAAGCTGATTCCCAAGTTAAAGGCTATTCCTGCATACAATAAGTTATTTATTGAGGCCTTCGGTGAAGAAGATTATTCCATGCCAGAGGTTCTAAAGGCACTCGGCGCCTTTCAACGGACACTGACAAGCAGACGAAGCCGTTTTGATGAATTTCTAGATGGTAATTATAAGGTGTTATCTGATCAGGAAGTTCGTGGGCTTCATTTATTTCGGACAAAGGCGAGGTGCATGAATTGCCACAACGGCCAATTTTTTACAGACGATCAATATCACAACATTGGACTCACGTATTACAAAAGGAAATATCAGGATCTAGGTCGATATGAAATCACAAAAGTTCCTGCTGATGTTGGACGCTTTCGGACGCCATCCCTGCGCGACGTAATGAATACCGATCCGTGGATGCACAACGGACTGTTTTGGAATATGACAGGACTATTGAATATGTACAATAGTGGTATGCAGATGAATTCCGCTACTACCGAACAGAAAGCAAAAGATCCGCTTTATCCTGTAACCGATCCATTGATGCAGCCCCTAAATCTGACGAAAGATGAAATAAAAGATATTGAGTCCTTTTTGCACGCTATCACAGCGACTTCTTATCGTATGCGCCGTCCAGAAAGTTTACCAAGATAAATGACCGTCGAACAATATTCAGACTGTGTCAGGCTATTGTTCGACATGCTACATTTGGAGGAGACAGCTTCATGATAATTCCTTGAAAAAAGATGGGGTCTAAAAAGTAAAAACAAACTCTCTGCGAATTGCATATTTGAAAAGTCCCTGTATAGGTAAAATATCCGGAAAAAAGGGCTATCCAAGTTTTTTGGACAGCCCTAATGTTTTAAACAGATACTGGTAGGGTGTTTATTTTTTTAAATATCGTGAATTCTAATGACTTATAAAGAAATTTTAAAAGGATGGACATAGCTGCTTCTTTTAAGTAGGTCCTATAGATCGATCATATGGTTGACCAAAAAAATTGAGAGAAATGAATCTCGCTATTTGCTTATGATTTTTCTTATTTCTCCTGTAAAAAAATAAACCTTTATAGCTCCTTTTTGTTCCGACTAATTAGTATCTTAATACACTGTAAAGCCATACGCAATCTCATGTTTTGAGACCTTAATTGGGTTGTTAACTTGTTAGTCGTATTGGCTTCGAATCTCTGTCAAAGGAATATTGTTGCAGTGTTAAAAATATAGAGAAAATACGAAATGAAAAAAATTATCGTCATTGCTGTGTACTGTGTTGTGTTGTTTATGTCATGTAACAATAGAGGTAGAGATAGGGATAATGATGAGGTTGCTGAAGTCAATCGCAGCGGAATTGCCTCGGTCGTAAAATCGTACTTTCTTTATCATGAAATAAAAAATGTCGATTATGAAATATATATCAATGATGAATTGGCAGGACAGTCTCATGATAATAATGGTGTTCCCGGACCATATAAACTGAATCAATACATAACCTCCGCGGGAAAGCAGATTGTCAAAATGAAAATTGCCGCCAATAACACTCAAAAAGAAATTACGGAAGAAATATTGCGTGAAATCAGCAAAAATGCGGGAATATATTTATTGCTCAACAAAGATTTTGCGCATATCCGGGAGCTTAAAAAGCTGGAATTTCCTCCGATAGACAAACCTGTCCTCGCGTATGAGTTTAAATGGGAATTTGAAGCAGACTAGCATAATTTGATCTTAGGATTGCATTACCATTTGATTGACCAGTCGAAAGTTATCATCATCAAAACACACTATTTTGACTTGTGCGATCGTTGTGTTCACAAGTAGGAATTGTTTGATGATACGAATAGATACTTCTGCCGCCAGTTCTTTAGGGAATCTATAGATTCCGGTACTAATATTGGGAAAAGCAACCGTATGACAACCATTTTCAGCCGCTAGTGTGAGTGCGTTGTAGTAACAGCTTTCTAAACTTTTAATCTCGTTATTTTTCCCACCATTCCAAACAGGGCCAACCGTGTGAATTACATATTTAGCAGGTAGCTTACCAGCTGTTGTAATGACTGCTTCACCCACCTTGCATCCACCTTGTCTGGCGACAATTTTACGGCAGCCTTCCAGAATTTCCGGCCCGCCAGCGCGATGAATAGCGCCATCAACACCTCCACCGCCAAGTAACGATGTGTTGGCTGCATTTACAATAGCATCGACTTCAACTTTTGTGATATCTCCTTTGATCACAGTGATTTTACGTTCCATTCTATCGTTTTATACAAAAAGGTCAACTGATTTTCAAATATATGGAAAATAAATAGTAGGGATTAAGGGCTTCTCCATTTCACTTAACCTGGCAAAGTAACGCCTAATGCTAAAAAAAATAAAAAAATATTGTGTAGTTAAATAGCTACATGTATATTTGTAGTCAAGTAGCTACATATTTGCCCAGCAACTCGTCGGTATGCGATTCAGGAAAGGATATAAAGCTATTGAGTAAGTGATACGAGGAGCAAAGCCAATGATAAAATGAAAACGATCAAAAATATAACAAGTAAATCAAATCATTATGAAAAGAGATAGAATAATTTATTGGATAGCAACCATATGGTTGGCGGTGGGATTGTTGTCAACTGCTATCATACAGATTTTTAAAATTCAAACGGAAGGAGCAGGCGGGGTACAGAATATAGCGCATTTGGGCTTTCCCAAATATATACTCCCTTTGCTTGGAATTTGGAAATTATTAGCTGTGTTTGCCTTGCTTTGGCCTAAAAAACCTCTTTGGAAGGAATGGGCGTATGCGGGTATTTTCTTTACTGCGACAGGGGCTTTATATTCACATATCGCATCTGGAGATTCTTTTTCTTTCATGGCTCCAGCACTACTGTATATTGTGCTAATAGCTGCTTCTTGGTATTTCAGGCCAGCAGACAGGAAATTCAGTTTGAGATAGGAGGGAAGTGTAGAAACATGCGATGAATTTGAAGAGTTGCCCGAAAATATGCATTGGATTATCGATCCGGCAGGGACAGTATTTAATTTGCAGCAGCGCTAAAATAGCTTTTAACTTTTACGCTTCAGATGAAATATAGTAATTTCTGGTAATATTCCAACTCGGCTCGGATAATCCAGATACCCGAATCCAACATTTACATAGAGTGACTGATGTTTTTCGCGGTATAGACCAGCCCACTCGCGATAAGCATATTTCAATGGACTCCATTGATAGTTGGGGTTGTTATAACCGAATTGTCCCCCGTGCGTATGTCCACTAAAAGTAACATCCACGTTTGGATATTTGGGTATAATCTCAGCACGCCAATGTGAAGGGTCGTGTGAAAGCATTAAATTGACGGGCGAGGATTTATCTACTTTTGACATGGATAAATCGATATCTCCGTAATTGTTGGGATTATTGACTCCCCAGTTTTCAACGCCTATAATCGTAATTTTTTCATTATTCAAAGCGAGCTCTCTTGACTCATTAAGAAGAAGTTGCCAGCCGAGTTGTTGATGAATGGCCTTGAGATTGGCGAGATTTTGCGCTTTCGTCAATTGATTCTGATCAAAGAAATATTGTCTGTTAAAATGATATTCGCCATAATCATGATTTCCCAGTATTGAAAATGTACCTAATGGGGCTTTTATTTTATTGAATATGGATAAATAATCTTCCATTTCGGAAGCGAAATCATTGACTAAGTCTCCTGTAAAGAATATGATGTCAGGCTTTTGCGCGAGCAACATGTCTACGCCTCTTTTTACAGCGGTTGGATGATAAAGACTACCCGCATGGATATCAGAAATCTGGGCAATGGTAATTCCATCAAATGATTTCGGTAAATTAGGTAAAATGAGATCAATATGTTTTACCTGATAATCATATAAATTGAAGGCAAATCCCCGCGTGAGTGCAACGAGTGGAACACTGGCGAGCAGGAGGCCGCTTTTGACTATAAAATCCGATCTTTTTATCGGCAGTACATGCTCCTCTGGATTACATCTAGGCTGTGCTTTAATAAAACGTCGGCAGATTATTCTGAAAACAAGTACAATAGCATCGATTCCGATGAAAAAAAGAATTATGACCTTGGCAATTAGCAACGAAAGTGGAAAAAACACAAAACAGGCTGATGCGAAACTACTCCATTTAAAAAATAAATTAAGAAACATGCTAAGGTAAGAAAGTATGCTGAAGGACCACCAAACGATGTTTGCTAGTATCGGATTGGATTTCCAGACTGTCAATGTCCGTAGTCTCATGAAGATTAAAAAATCTAATAAAATAAATAGCGGTAAAATTTTTAGATAAGCATAAAACTGTTGCAGCATACTCAGGTCTAACTAATGTAATGTTTTGTAGTTGGAATGATTGTTTGGACTATTAAAGCTAAGTTAATACTTTTTTTCGAAAGCTTAATCTCAGTGTTAAATTATTTTAATATATCAAAAGCTATTTCATTTTGCCCCTAATCTTATTTTAAGGGCGGTCCATATTATGATTTTCTCTTAAAGATTTTTATTTCCGAAAACTGTCCTTTCTCTAGGTCCCATTTATATTCAAATGCAATGGAATACCCTAAAGATTGAATTTTCCAAATGTTGTTTTTTTCCTTCCCGGTTATATAGTGTAGGAAACCTGACATCGCATTCTTACCGATTTCTTCAATATCTTGATTAAAAGGAATGATGCCATTTGAAAATGAAAATAGCTGCTGTGCCGCTTCGTCAGGTTGAAGCATATTCTTTTTTAAAGTTTGTATCAATTGTACATTTTCATCGGTAGATAAGCGTATTTCCTGCCAGTTCTGCTCTAAATCGGCGCCTTTTTCTGTATTCTTGAGTATTTCATTTTGGACTTTGATGAATCGCGATTGGTTCTTTAAATAGAACGCGGATAATTGCTGGTCAACGGTATCTTGCCATTCTTTGGGGGACGATTGCTGTATCAATTTTACTGTGTATGTATTCCAGCGGATTTTATCCATTTCTTGGTAGAGCATTTCTAATTCATTGGCTGGCTTATGAATTCCGAATGGCAGCTGAAGACGTAAGTATTCAGGTTGATTGGGCCGTGTATACTTCATATTGTGAATTACCATAGTCTGTAGATTAAGGGTAAACTTAAGCATGTAAAGCCTATTTGTGAACCATATTTGCCAAATATCATCTTTTAATTTTTTTGCGAATACCTGATTACCAAAGGTGTATGCAATTTTTGATTCATCTGTCCCTGTATTGAATTTTTGATAAATAATAGGCTGAACAAGTCCACCGATAAGTCTTCCTATTTCAAGAGGCCGATAACATTGTAGTAAAGTCACCGTGGTGAATTGTGGGGTTTCCAGCATTTTGGAGAGATCATCATGGGGATCGCCTTCAAAAATAACTTGATCAAGAGCTGGTGGTGGAGGTGGGTTTTTTTGAAAATATTTGTTGCGCAAATTTGTTATAGTTGCATGTTCTCTCTCTGCGTATTCAACAATCGGATTAAATAATGCATACTGCTGTTCGGCAGTTAATGTGGAATCGGAGATTTTGCTGCCTATTTCAGTAATAAACTCTAAAAATTCTTTTTGGGTTTTTTCTCTGTTATGCTTTAGTGTGCGATCAAAAATCTGGGCGTTACACGTGAGCGTCATTAGTAGGAAAAGCAATGTTGACAGCTTTATTTTCGAATGCATTATGAGCCAATAGATTATATCTGAATATTACCATGCAAAGATCGATTTTTTACTTAACATGTTTAGGATATAAAACGTTCGACTGACCCAAATCGTACCCGATCGAAAGATAAAAGGCTAAATTAATTTTTTAAGTATAACCTTACTTTAGCGGCAGTTTGCCCTTATTTCAGTGGCTTATCGATAAAAAATTGTACTAACTAAAAAAGGGGGAACTAACGTCCGATCTCAAAATTGACGTAGAACATCATAATTATAGGGGAATACCGTTGGTAATTTTGAATAGGTTATTGTGTATATAAAAAAGAGAGTGTCTAAAAGCAAAAAACAAACTCTCTGAAAATTGGATATTTGAAAAGTTCCTGTAATTAGGTATAGTTAAAATATAAAGAAAAAAGGGGCAATTCAAATCTTTTGGACTGCCCCTTAGTATTATGCTTCTCTTCTCAGGTCAAAAGAGACATATTTTTCATAATCAATTAAAGATCTTACTGGAGTCGCTAAGCCCTTTAAAAGCTCCATATAGCTTTTTGCTACGTTTTTCCAGACCGTTTGTTCCCCATAACTGCGTGCTTTGAAACGATGCCAAGCTAATAGCCGATGCGATGTATACAGTAGATTGATGTTTGCACGCATGGCTTCTATATCATTGAAAGGCGTGAGAATTCCACGTTCATCTTTCAATAAATCTTGAGCATGCCAGTAGGGCGTAGAGATAACTGCAGCGCCAGCACCTACTGCAAAAGATAAGGTTCCACTACTGATTTGCTGTTCATGGGGATAGGGGGACAGATAGATATCGCATGCTGTTAAGTATTCCTTTAGCTCTTCATCCGTCAAGAATTTATCAATAAAAACAACCTTATCCTTTAAACCTAATTGATCAACTAAATTTTGGAGTTCGAAACGATACGATTCTCCTTCATGCGCCAGAACATTTGGATGTGTTTTTCCGATGATAAGATATTTGAATCCAGGGAAGTCAATACCCGAAAGGGATCGAATGGCATGCTCGAGTCCCTTGCTTCTTCCAATTAAACCAAAAGTCATCATGACAAAGTTATTTTGGAGGTTCAATCTGTATTTGGCCAGTCCTTGATTATAATCAAATTGAGGCACACCGTGAGGTATAACTTTAATTTTATCTGTATAAGCTTCACTAAACTGACCCTTTAACAATTCAACTCCTTTTGGAGATAGACTGACGACAGCCTGAGATTTTTCCAGAAGTAATTCCATAATTTCTTTCTGCTGCAATGAAGGAGTCTGCAGAATAGTATGAAATATAGTGAGCAAAGGTATTGTTAAGTTGTTGGCGATCTGCGTGATGAAAATGCCATCCACACCCCCAAAGATTCCAAATTCATGTTGGATAATACAATAGTCGTATTCCTCATTGATGATACGGGTAGCTTGATGATAACTATCAAGCCGATCTCTATAGATGACAAAACGCACCGATTCATCAAAATCTTCTAAACCCAGTTTAGATAGTGCAATAATGTCAATTTGAACATTGGGATCGAGTTCCATCCCTTGTTTGAGATCTTTTGTGAAAGTTGCCAATCCACATTCTTGCGGAGGACATGTACTAATGATTGCTATTTTCTTCATACGACTAATCCTCCTTTACCGCATTTTGTACCTCTTCCACTGGAAGATCTAGAATGGCCATTAACAACAAATAATAACCTTTTTCCAAACCTATTTTTTCTGCTTTTTTATCAATATTTTCCATATTCAGTACGCTATTTGAGTGTGAATTCTTTTGCTGTAAATGAATCAAAATTTATACCCAAAGATTGTTGAAATAGCTTTAACCGTAGTTTTTGAATGTAAATGACGTAGCCTAAGTACAGTACTACCGAAAAAAACAGATGAATTACGTATTTATAGCGTAGAAAAAGCAAAGTTACTTTTCAACTTTTGGTTTTCCGCCTCTGGGCATACGTGCTTTGACCGTAGCTATTGTACTGGGCTGTTCGCCCGTCGTTGTTTTTGACGAAATAGGGGTTTCTTCAACCTGATGCACAGTGGTTTTCATGCCTTTGCCTGCAGGTGTTTTAGAAGACTTTGCACTGTCGATCGTTATATTTTCCTTTTCGGATATTTTGGCTTGTTCTAAATTGCGTTTCTCAATTTTCTTTTCTTTTATACCCTTGGTCAACAATTTAGATGCTTTTTCGAGACGAGAATTGAGTTTTTTGTCGCTCAAATAATCACCCAAGTAGGATAAAGAGTTTTTTAGGTTGATGACGATGTCATTCCGAAGTGTTCTTTTGGCGGATATTTTTGTCATGATGTAGAACTTTTTTTATATTTGGTTACATAAATATAACGTTAATTTAATATTTTTTTAACTGTTTTATGAAAGATATTTTTTTGTCAAAAGTAACTGACGTTGAAAACAATTGGAACCTTCCTTTGGTTGTTTAAGTTAAAACGATAATTTCATGAAAATAGCCACTTATAATATAAATGGTATCAACGCACGTTTACCCGTGTTGCTACGATGGTTAGCAGAAGAATCGCCTGATGTCGTTTGTCTCCAGGAGCTGAAAGCTCCTCAGGAGTGTTTTCCATTGAAAGAGATTAATGACCTCGGATATCATGCTGTTTGGCATGGACAAAAAAGTTGGAACGGGGTTGCCGTGCTCTCTAAATATGAGATCCAAGAGATCTCAAGGGAGCTTCCAGGAGATACAGAAGATATTCAAAGTCGCTATTTGGAGGTTATGATTCAACAAGTCGTCTTTTGCTGTATTTATCTGCCTAATGGTAACCCATTTCCGGGAACCAAATTTGATTATAAGCTGATGTGGATCGAGCGCTTAGCCAAGCGGGCCAAAACGCTGCTGAGTATGGATATTCCAGCGATACTCATTGGTGATTTTAATATTATTCCAACCGAAAAAGACACGTATAAACCTGAAAAATATATCAACGATGCACTGTTTAGAAAAGAGGTGAAAGATGCATTCAGTCAACTTCTACAGCAGGGATGGCAAGATTCCATTCGTCAGCTTTTTCCGGATCAGCAGGTTTATACATTCTGGGATTACTTTCGTCAGGCCTATAGTCGAAACGCAGGTTTACGGATAGACCATATTCTATTGAGCCCTTCCATTCAGGATCGTTTAATTGAAGGGGGTATTGATCGGAACGTCCGTGGCTGGGAGAAGAGCAGCGATCATGCGCCAACATGGATCAAGTTACGGAATATAAACAATAATGGCTAAGAAGATAAACATAAGTGCGGGATTGTTATTGTATAAATTTCAGGCCTTGGAAATTTATTTTTTCTTAGTACATCCTGGAGGACCCTATTTTGCTAGAAAAGACGAAGGTTCGTGGACAATCCCTAAAGGAGAAATCGATCCGAATGAAGATGAACTCGATGCGGCCAAAAGGGAATTTATGGAAGAGACAGGCTATCTTCCCCGTGGAAATTTCATCGCGCTAAATCCTATTCAACAAAAAGGGGGCAAGATAGTTAAGTGCTGGGCAATTGAAGGCGATATAGATCCAGCGGTGCTCGTTAGCAATACCTTTGAGATGGAATGGCCGCCGAAATCAGGAAAAATACAAACGTATCCCGAAATAGATCGTGGAGATTGGTTTACGTTTGCAGAGGCCGGAAAAAAAATAAACGAACGACAGATTTCTTTTCTGGATCAAGTTATTGCTCATGTGACATGACTGTTCGGATGATACGGCTTTAATAGGCGTTACTTTGAGGATTTCATTGCTTTCACCTTTTTTGTGTTATCATCCTTTACAAATTTTTGATACTCATCTGTTTCCACCCCATATAGTGCTACCTTTCCTTCACTGTTACTATGAATCCCATACCCATAGTTCTTCGCAAGCGGGGAGGCGCGGAGACAAGCTTGCCCCCTAGAGAAAAAAACTGTTCTGGCTGCCGGGTATTCGTCTGGCGTTAGGTCTTTCCGTTCCGCATAAACCTGGAAAATAATGTCATCAGATGTATACTGATAAGGCGCCGAGGCAATTAACTCATATTGTCGTTCAGCTATGGTCTTATTGCCTTTGGATGGCGGAACAGTTCCTTTAGCCACCTTGGTATCCGTAGCGGTTTCAATCAACGTATTAAAATAATTTGTCGAATGGGTTTTCATAATTTTGATTTTCTTTAATCAGAAAGAAGTGTAATAATACGAAAATCTGCAAATTAACTTGTTTAAAGTTGTTATTTTTCGCATTAAAATACTTCAATGAATGAATTAATAGCCTAACGCAGCGGACAGTATTGTAGGGGACAAAACTAAGAGGATATCTAGCGATTTGAAAATGAATCGCTAGATATCCTCTTAGTTACTGATTCCTGTTGCTTGCGGTGCTACAGTGCTGCCTTTATAGCTGCTAAGCAATCAGATTGGTATTTCATGATATTATCTTTATCGGAAGCGGATATTTTTCCTTCAGCAAGATTTTTTTCAATCTCGTTTTTAACGTCCAATAAAGATTTTTCCTTATCCAGTGCTTTGTCTGCAGACTCTGCGTTGATGCGGTCTACCCATGTTTTGCCCAATTTAGTATAAAGCTCTTTGGCTTTATCATTGGAGAGTACTGGCGCGGGCACTGAAGCTATCGCTGCATTGGCCGCGGCTTTATCTGAATAAACAACTGCTTCCGCATCCTTTGTAGCGGCGTCTTCCGAGGTTTTCATGGCCTCCTCATTCGCGTCAGCTGCTTTTTCCTCTGCATGTTCCATTTTCTCCGCAGCTTTTTCTTGTGGTGTTTGATTGTTACATGAAACTAGAATTGCTGCAGTCGCCAAAGAAGCGAGTAATGTTTTGTTCGAAATCATAATATTTATTTATTTAGTGATGTTGTTTAAATAACAAGATCTATTTGTGAATAGTTTTATTATTTATTGTTTTTGTAGTTTAAATTGCTCTTTTATATCAATGATAGATTGATAACTGTTTTTTCATGGTCTTACGGATGAAATGAATGCGTGTTTTTATAGTTCCTTCAGGCATCTGCATATAATCAGCTATTTCGTGATATTTATAACCTTCGAGGAACATATTGAAAATTTCGTAATTTTCTTCCGAAAGCTGACGCAACGCTTTTTGAATATCATCCAGGATAAACTTGCTCGTGCTTGAATTAACTGAAATGGAATCGGTAACGGTCAAAGCTGCATATTCATCGTGATAATTCTCCGTCCGTTTTGTTTTTCTATACTGATTAATATAGATGTTGCGCATAATCACATATAACCATGAGCCTACCTTGGGGTGATCTATAATCTTCTCTATGGATTTTAACGCGTTGACCATTGTGTCCTGGATAAGATCATTCTTAATCTCTGGGTCTGACGTGAATTGAGAAGCGAAATTTTTGAGTAAGCTTCTTTTTTCTTGAAAAAATGAATTTATCTGGATATGTTGCATGTTGTTTCTTTATGTCATTAATACAACTGTTTTAGCACAACAACAGTGCAAATTTTGGCCAAAATAGAGGGCCAAAATGCTTAAAAGCCGATTTTAAGTAAATATTACGGAAAATGTGATTTATACTTGATTGGATGTTAATTGTTTCATTATCAACATGATATTGTTTATGTTAAAGATGCTTAATAAATTCTTCAACATTTTAAAACCGTATAAAATTTTCATTGATAGGATTTACTGCGCCTAACTATTTAAAACAGGTTATTTATACGCAAGCAAGGAGAAAAGCGTAGGAGATAAGAGAAACTAAATCCCCATTCGTCTATTAATGTGCTTTAACAAAGGGCGGAACTGAGCTAAAATTCCTAATCAGCTTGAAAAGCTGGAGAATGTCCAGATGTGGAGATAAATAAGCGTGAATAAAACTTTTGCACCGCTTAGCCTCCTGAAGATGAATTTGATTTACAATAAGAAATATAACCGTATTGGGATAAAAATGATTGATAAATGAAAAGAAGAGTATGGTATCCTTAAATACGAGGCGATAGTCGAGTAGCAGCAATTCAGGTTTTTCATTGAAATGAGAATTGCTGCTAATAGATTCAAGAGATAAGGCTTCAAGAACAACCGTTGCAGGACTTTGTGCATGCTCGGAAAAGAGAATGCGGTATGCGAATAGTAGCTTTCTCACATTTGTGATAATACCGATATTGATTCTTTCCATAACTAACGATATTGTTGTTATTTACAAAGCCGCTACATATATTTATTCACTTATTTATTTTAACGGGATTGTCGAAGGTGATTCTAAAGGATGGCATTTTAGACTTGTATTGAAAGCAATTCCTGCCTTTTCTATTTCTTTTTCACTGACAATTTTTCGAAGAGATTGACTTGAAAAGCGATTTTTATTCTTGGTATAGCAAATTTCAACTCCTTCTGAAATACAATAATCCCTACCTGAAAAATCCACTAATTTATATTCTTCACCTATAAAATACTTGTGTACCGGCAAGGATTGAAGCATATCAGTAATGTCATCTTCCGATTCAAACGGAATGATTTCGTCCACAAATTGACAGCCCTGCAATTTGATAAACCTTTCAACCATCGTTTGTGCTGTATCATAATCATCTTCTTTCTGAATTTTTGAATCGGTTTTAAGGCCTACAATAAGATAATCACATTGACTTTTAGCTTCCTGTAGGGCAACAATATGGCCGACATGCAACATGTCGAATACGCCGAAAATAATACCTATAATCATATGTTTATTATTAGCTTATGCATTTATGCGCTTTAACGCGTAATTAACCCCTTCATTTATACTAACTACTGCACCTTTGCTACTTTTCTCTTTCGATGCAATTATTCTTCGCAAAGATGAACTCGAAAATCTATTTTCTCGTCTATTAAAATACAGTTCTATACCTTTCTCTTCGCAATATTGTCTACCCGTAAATGCTTTGTCCATGTACTCATCACCTAAAATTCGGACATGGATTTTGAAAGAACGTAATACATCTTCCAAGTCCTGTTCAGTGGCATAGGGGATGATCATATCGACATGTTTACATGCTTTTAATTGCATGTAGCGTTCAAATACAGATTGTGTTGGCTTGTTTTTCTCTGGCCGATCAAGTGTTGGATCGGTTTGCAGACCGCAAATCAGAAAGTCGCATTGTTCTCTGGCATCTTCGAGCATCTTAATGTGACCCGCGTGTAGCAGATCAAAGGCAGAAAACGTAATTCCTATTTTTTTCATGTTATAATAATTTAAAACTGCAATTATTGAAGAAGTACAGGTAGAACGTAGCTCAAACAGATTCGTTTTAATTTTAAATTATTTTTTTGCTTTATTATTTTCAGAAGCTGCTGAATATTTCCACATATTTTTTTGAAAGTCAAATGAACTAAAATTGCTGGCTGACGTTCTGACCTAAAAGAAATCCAACAAGCCATGCAGACGAATAGAGATGTATCCATTAATGAGCCACATATTACTTACAGAATTCAGTTTCATAAAGAATTTAACTTCTCAGATTTCAAAGAAATAATCCCTTACTTGAGAGAGTTGGGCATCGATACTATTTATGCTGCGCCTATTCTACAGTCAACACCGGGAAGTATGCATGGTTACGATGGTGTCAATATGAATCAGATAAATAGTGAGTTGGGTACCTTAGAGGAACTGAGAGCTATTAAGAAAAAACTGGACAACTACAAGATGAAATGGTTGCAGGATATTGTTCCCAACCATATGGCGTTTCATCCCGCGAATAAATGGCTCATGAACCTGCTCGAATTTGGAGAGTCATCCAAGTATCGCAGTTTTTTTGATACCTGTTATAGCTCTAACTTATTTGAGAAAGGAAAATTAATGGTTCCTATCCTGGGCAGGACTTTGGAGGAAACGATAGTAAACCGTGACATCAACCTCGTTTTTCTGGACAACTTTCTTCAACTTTCCTATCAGGAGAACCGTTATCCACTTTCACCTGAATCTTATTGTTTCATCCTCGAAGATTATTTGAAGGAAACACAGCCTGATTTTAATGGTCTTTTGGTTCAAGTAAATACGGCTCAGGCCAATGGAGATATCGAAGGATGGAAACAGTTGCGCACTCACATTTTCAAAGACCTATCAGATGAGAAATTGAAGCTTATTCTTGACCAGTTTAATAATGATCTGAAACGCTTGCAGGAATTGGTGGCTCATCAGCATTATGAACTATGTCCTTGGTGGTTTACGAATGAAAGGATAAACTTTAGGCGTTTTTTTACGGTTAACGAACTGATTTGTTTAAATGTTCAGGACGGAGATGTATTCGAGCAGTCTCATCAGCTCGTAAAAGAACTCGTTAAAGAGGGGCTGATTGATGGATTGCGGATTGATCATATGGACGGGCTATATAATCCGAACGAATACCTGTATAATTTGAGGAAAACGGTCGGTCCAAAAATTTATATAATTGCTGAAAAAATATTGGAGCGGGGAGAGAAGCTTCCACTCGAATGGCCTATTCAGGGAACAACAGGCTACGATTTTTTGTCAGCTTGTAACAATGTTTGTTCCTATAAGTCAGGAAAGAAAGTATTAGATAACTATTATACGAAAATTACAGGGGAAAAACTGTCCATTAAAAAAGAACAATATATAAAAAAGAGCAGGATTCTTAGCGTTTATATGCAGGGCGAGCTTGACAATCTCACTAAGTTACTGACATCTCTTATTGGAGTTAACAGTCAAGATAAACATGATAGCATACGGGATATTTTAAAATCTTTTCTTGCACTATTCCCCGTTTACCGAGTCTATGATGACAGTTTCCCTTTGTCCACGTCCAGTTTTAAACTTTTGTCTTCACTTTTTGAAAAGTTAAATAGAAAGCCAAAACTCGACAAAGAAATGCTTGATCAGTTTCGAAATCTTTTTGAACGAGCGCAGGTAAATTCTGAATCGCCAAACCGAACTGCTTTGGCTGATTTTTTCCTACGCTGTATGCAATTGACAGGACCGGTAATGGCGAAGGGCGTGGAGGATACTTTAATGTATACCTATAACAGTTTTATCGCGCACAATGAAGTCGGTGATCATCCGGATAATTCTGGGCTTAGTAAAAAGAAATTCCACAGGTTGATGCAGGAAAGGCAAAGAGACTGGCCGCTGTCAATTAATGCAAGTTCAACACACGACACCAAACGCGGTGAAGATTCGCGTAGTCGCCTGTTAGTACTCACTGCTATGGCCAAAAAATGGACTAAACAGGTTCAGATTTGGCAAGATATCGTGTGGAATGAATATCGAAAGGATCTTCCGCACCCGAATGATGAATATTTTATTTATCAGTCTCTAGTTGCTTCTTATCCAATGGGAAAACAAGATGCACAGGATAATGTAGCATTTGAAAAGCGCTTTTTAGATTACTTGGTTAAATATCTCCGCGAAGGAAAAGAACGATCGACCTGGGAGAATCCAGATTTAGTCTATGAGACTTCAGTTCAGGAATTCGCCTCGTTTCTGCTTGATAAAGACCGCCCTTTTTTTACCAGCTTTTATCAGTTTATTGGAGTGGTTGCCGATTTCGGAATCTTAAATTCCCTTACACAGCAAATCTTAAAGTTTACCTGTCCCGGTGTACCCGACATTTATCAGGGTTCGGAACTTTGGAACTATAGCTTTGTTGATCCAGACAATCGACGGCCGATAGATTATCAATTAAATATAAATCTCCTACATGCTATTGAGAACATAGCCAGAGAGGAGCGAAGTCAATATTTATGGCGAAATAGATACAATGGGAGCATTAAATTATGGTTAGTAAAGGAATTAATAAAACTCAGAAGGGATGATAATGCTCTTTCCTCTGATAGCAGTTATATTCCTCTTAAAGTGAGTGGTCGGTACCGTAAACATATTCTGGCATTCGCGCGTCGGTCAGGAGACGATTGGATGGTGGTGATTCTTCCTTTACATCTTGCTGCAATAGGTAAAATCTCGAAATTCGTACTCGGCTCTTTTGACTGGTCAGATACCAAAGTTCATCTTTCCGCAAACCACTCCGTGAACTGGCGGCATATTTTCACTGACGTAGAAGGCGATGGAACAGAGGTTGCAGTAAACGCTATTTTTAGGGATCTACCGCTCGCGATCTTAAAATACAAAGATCGCTTACCTAAGCGGAGTTCAGGTATTTTGATGCATATCAGTTCATTACCGTCATCATATGGAATAGGTGATTTAGGAACTGAATCCCGTCGTTTTGTTCAACAGCTGCACTATAGCGGCCAAAGCTGGTGGCAGGTCCTTCCGCTGGGACCTACCGATGAATCGCAGTGCCATTCACCTTACAGTACCCTCAGTAGTAGGGCTGGAAATCCATTATTTATCGATTTAAAAGACTTATTAAGAATAGGCTTACTGAAAAAAAATGAACTAAAAGCGTTAAAGGGGAAGGATCATCAAATACTGGATTTTGCAGAAATAACCCGCTCAAAATACAAACTTTTGGAGAGGGCATTTGACCGCCTGCCAGCGGAGCCTCTCCGCGAATTTTCCGAATTTGCAGCCAAGGAATCTTCATGGCTTAACGATTATACACTTTTTAAAGTGCTAAAAAATAAACATAGAAATCTTCCTTGGTATGAATGGCCGCTGATTTACAGACAGCGTGATAGCACTGCACTGAACGATTTCGCAGCGGAATGCAAACAGGAATTGCAAAAAGAAAAGTGGTTTCAATACTTGTTTTTCAGACAATGGGATGCCTTAAGAAAATATGCGCGTGATTATGGAGTAAGATTTATTGGTGATATCCCATTTTATGTAGCTTACGATTCTGCCGACGTGTGGGCCAATCCCCAATATTTTTCACTTGGAGCAGATGCAGAGATGAAATATGTTGCAGGAGTACCACCCGACTACTTCAATGCAGAAGGCCAATTATGGGGAATGCCGACCTACAATTGGGCATCGCTTAAACAAGATGGCTACCAATGGTGGATCGATCGCTTATCACACAACTGTGCGCTATTCGATAAGTTGAGGCTTGATCATTTTAGAGCGTTTTCTTCTTATTGGGAAGTTCCCATAGAAGAAACTTCCGCTAAAAATGGAACATGGTCTGAGGGGCCCGGCGCAGATTTCTTTGAGAAGGTCAGTATGAATTTAGATAATATGCCTTTTATCGCTGAGGACCTTGGTGATATAGATGCTAAAGTATATCAGCTACGTGATCAATTTAACTTTCCGGGTATGGCCGTTCTTCAATTTGCTTTCGGTAATGATATGTCAAGCTCACCCCACATTCCACATCAGTATAACCGCAATTTGGTTGCTTATACCGGTACGCATGATAATAATACCACGCTTTCTTGGTATAACCAAGATCTGGATGTATGGAGCATAGAAAACCTTCATAACTATTTCGGGCAAATGCTTGAAAGCGGAAATATAAATGAAAACCTTATGCGGTCACTGTACTCCTCTGTCGCAGATACAGTCATTGTGCCGATGCAAGACATCTTAAATCTTGATGGATCTTGCCGCATGAATAGGCCTGCCAGTACAGCAGGAAATTGGCTATGGCGCATGCAAAAGGGAGCTTTTGCTTCAACAATTCAGGAAAAATTAATTGACTACACAAAATTATATAATCGTTAAATAGTAAGATGGAAACAAAAATATCTATTGGAAGTCCTTATCCTTTAGGAGCAACTTATGATGGGGAGGGTGTTAACTTTGCCCTTTTCTCCGAACATGCTGAAGCTGTTGAACTTTATCTCTATGATAGTTCCGATGAGCACGAAATCGCAAAATTTAAACTCACGGAGAAGACCCATCAGGTGTGGCATATTTATGTCGCGGGGATTAAACCGGGGCAACTATACGGCTATCGCGTAAACGGCCCCTATGATCCGGCGCAGGGACATCGTTTTAATCCACATAAATTGTTGATTGATCCTTATGCAAAGGCAATTTCGGGCACTGTAAAATGGAATGACGCACTATTCGCTTATAACATAGGAGATGACGATTTGAGTATAGATACAACTGATAGTGCTCCTTTCGTCCCAAAATCCGTTGTGACGGACGATAAATTTGATTGGGGAAACGACAATCCGCCACGTATACCGATGCATCAAAGTGTAATTTATGAAGCCCATGTAAAAGGATTTACAGCGATGCATCCCGACATTCCGGAAGAAATAAGAGGAAGCTATGCTGCTATGGCACATCCGGTTGCGATAAATTACCTGAAAGAATTGGGTGTCACTGCGGTTGAATTATTACCTATACACCACTTTCTGACTGACCGTCACTTAAAAGATAAAGGCCTGGCCAACTATTGGGGATATAATAGTATTGGTTTTTTCGCCCCTGATGTTCGGTATTCTGCTTCCGGTACACATGGACAGCAGGTTTTTGAATTCAAGGAAATGGTGAAAGCGCTGCATGCGGCAGGAATAGAAGTTATCCTTGATGTTGTTTATAACCATACGGGCGAGGGGAATGAGATGGGGCCTACACTTTCCTTTAGAGGAATAGACAATGCTTCTTATTACCGTTTGGCTGAGGATCCGCGTTACTATATGGATTTTACAGGAACTGGTAATACCTTGAATAGCCGCCAGCCAAATGTATTGCGGTTGATTATGGATAGCTTGCGTTATTGGGTGCAGGAAATGCACGTTGATGGATTTCGCTTTGATTTGGCATCGGCATTGGCACGTGAGCTCCATGATGTCGACAAACTAAGTTCTTTCTTTGATGTCATTCATCAGGATCCCGTGATATCACAGGTTAAACTAATTGCTGAACCATGGGATATTGGAGAGGGGGGATATCAGGTTGGCGAATTCCCCCCGGGCTGGGCCGAATGGAATGGAAAGTACCGTGACTGTATCCGTGATTACTGGATTGGAGCGGACAGTATGATCGCCGAATTTGCCAATCGTCTTACAGGTTCCTCCGATTTATACCGTGGTGACAATCGTACGCCTTCGGCTAGTGTCAATTTCATTACCGCACATGATGGATTTACACTTCACGATTTGGTATCGTATAACGATAAGCACAATGAAGCTAATGGCGAGGATAATAATGATGGAGAAAGCCACAATCGTTCCTGGAACTGTGGTGCCGAAGGACCAACAGACGACCCAGCGGTAAATAGTCTAAGGGAAAAACAAAAGCGAAACATGCTGGTAACCTTATTTCTTTCTCAAGGAGTACCGATGCTTGTCGCTGGAGATGAACAGGGAAGAACACAGCAGGGTAACAATAATGCCTATTGTCAGGATAATGAGATTTCTTGGTTGGACTGGAATAAAGCAGATAGCACCTTATTGGATTTTACCAAAAAACTGATCCATTTTCGGCGCGACCATCCGATATTCTGTCGCCGCAAATGGTTTCAAGGATTGCCTATCCGTGGTGCGGGTGTTGATGATATCGTCTGGTTTCTCCCTGACGCATCCGAGATGGACGACCATCATTGGCAGGAAGATTATGCGCGGTCCCTTGCTGTATTTTTAAATGGTGCAGGCATTAGATCAGTTGATACGGATGGAAAGAAGATCGTGGATGCTAATTTTTATCTGTTATTTAATGCGCATTGGGAAGATGTGACGTACAAACTCCCCAGTGAAAATTATGGGACTAGTTGGTGCAAGATCTTAGACACGAATAATGATACGATAGAAGATTTTGGACAATTTGCAGCTGGAGATACTGTTTTAGCGCCTTCACGCTCCATTCTTTTATTTCAATCAAAATAAGACGGAACTGGCATATGAGGAAAACAGGAGTTAATCACATTGGAATTCGTTTCAGTCATGAACTATCTCAGATTCGTGTATGGGCACCAATGGCGAAAAATGTGAGTTGCCGACTTGCTGAAAATAGTGTGGAGATCCCACTGAAACCGGAGCAATATGGCTATTGGTACGCCGAAAGTAATTTAATCGCTGCCGGAGATCTCTATAAAATTAGTGTGGAGGGAAAGGAATTTCCTGATCCGGCTTCACGTTCACAGCCAGAAGGGGTTCACGGCCCTTCGCAGGTTGTCGATCTTGAATTTCCCTGGACCGATCAAAATTATCAACCGGCAGCTCAGTCCGATTTCATTATCTACGAGCTTCATGTGGGTACATTTACTTCATCTCATGATTTTGATGGGGTTATTAAGAAGATCCCCTACCTAAAAGATTTGGGGATCACGGCTATTGAAATCATGCCGGTCGCGCAGTTTCCTGGCGAAAGAAATTGGGGTTACGATGGTGTTTTCCCATTTGCTGTACAGGATTCTTATGGTGGTGCCGCGGAGCTCCAAAGGCTGGTTAATGCTTGCCATGAGGTTAATATGGCTGTTATTTTGGATGTAGTTTATAATCACATCGGACCAGAGGGAAATTATTTGCCTAATTTCGGCCCATATTTTACGGATAAATATCACACCCCTTGGGGTGAGGCTTTCAACTATGACGACCGTTTCTGTCATGGGCAGCGGGACTTTGTGCTAAATAATGTACGGATGTGGCTGGAAGACTTTCATATCGATGCTCTTCGGATGGACGCTGTACACGCCATTAAAGATTTTAGTGCGGTCCATATCCTGCAGGAAATTCGTAAAGAAACAGATGATATTATCGCCACATCAGGTAAAGAGCGTTTTCTATTCGTTGAGTGTGATCTCAATGATAGACGATTTCTGGACCCTTTGGCAAAAAATGGCTTTGGTATGGATGCTCAATGGCTAGATGAATTTCATCACGCCCTGAGAGTAGCAGTAGGCGAAGCCAAGAAAGGGTATTATGAGGAGTTTAATGGATTGGATGATCTCGCAAAGGCCTATGAGAAAGCTTACGTTTTTGATGGTAATTACTCTTTCCATAGAGAAAAATTCTTCGGAACAGACACCAACGACATTCGCGGTGATCGATTCATCGTTTTCTGTCAAAACCATGATCAGGTCGGCAATAGGATGCTGGGTGATCGTGCCGCCTCGCTTTACCCGCAAGAAAGAACACGGCTCATGGCTTTTGCCGTTTTCATGTCCCCTTATCTTCCTTTACTGTTTATGGGCGAGGAGTGGGGCACAGAAAGAGCCTTTCCGTATTTTGTCAGTCATGGTGATCCGGAACTTGTTGAGCTGGTGAGAGCTGGTAGAAAAGAAGAGTTTAAAGATTTTCTTACCGATTCTCAAATTCCTGATCCGCAAGAAGAAGCGGTATTTACAAAGGCGGTCCTGGATTGGGACGAACTTAATCTTGAGTCGTGTCAGCAACATTTGTCGTATTATAAATCACTGATAGCATTCCGGAAAACGAATCCATTGCTAAAAAATCTGCAGCGGAATGAAATGACAGTTGAAAGTTTCCTTGACAAAAAGGTACTGCTCATACGCGTAAAAAAAGACGATAGCTGCATGTGTATAATTATGAACTTTTCGGACCATACACAGCAAATAAATCTACCGACGCATCAACGATGGAAATTAATATTTGATACCAACGAAATGAATATCGGGAATTCGATAGATACTAATACTTTCCCTGCCGCAGAGGTAGCCTCTTTACCTTGGTCAGGAAATGTTTATACCTCCGCATCCAAATAAATAGTTTTGCAAGGATTAGTGCTGGCGATTGAATAGGAATTAGTTAATGTGGAAGCTTAAAATAAATAATCCAAACAAAGTGGTGAAAAGTATTGTTCATTAAATAAAGACTGCTTGTCCGGTCATGAAGAAAGTTTTAAAGCTAGGGTCTTTCCAACCTAGCTTTTTTTATTTTCTACCGAAATAGTCTATGAATAAGCATTAATATCAGTACGTTGAATTATTCAAGCTCCTGAATAAACATTGGACAATCGTTTGATCCGTTTTTCGTCGTTATTTTTTTATATATTAGCCATAGATATGACATGTTTGAAGAGGGGTGCTAGATTTACGATGTATGGCAAATTATCTCTTTCGAGAATTTCCTATTAGTAGCAAATTAAAAGATTAAAAACTAGCAAAGTATGCGTCAACTGGAGTGTCACGAAGAAGAAATCCATTTATGTGGTAAAATTCAATTTTTCGGTTTCCTTTGTATTTTCAATGAGAGCGGATGTATTGCCGCAAGTGAGAACCTATCTTCCGTACTGGAAATTCCTATGAAGGAAATCTTGGGGAGATCGATCGGTCAGCTATTGCCTTTGTTATCATCAGAGCAGGAGTGGAATCTCAAAGAGATTGAAAGACAGATCACAGGGGAGATATTTACCCGTTTTGTGGAACGTATCCGTATCAAAGGTGTGGATTATTATCTAAGCATTTACCGATATGATGACAAAACATACGTTGAAGTTGAGATCTGTAGCGAAAATCATCTAAAAGCGACCCGTTTATTCTATTATGCAAAATATCTAGAAGAGCAGCATGGCAATGCTTGGCAATCATTAACGGTATTGATCCGCCAGATTATTGGTTTTGATCGTGTTATGGTATACCGTTTCGAAGAGGATAATAGTGGGCAGGTAATTGCAGAGTCCCTGGCCGATGGAATGACCTCACTGATGGGGTACCGCTATCCAGAATTTGATATCCCTGCGCAAGCAAGAGCACTTTACGTCAAATTCCTTGCGCGACATGTTGCGGATGTCGATGCGCCGACTATCGCTATAAAAGGCTTGGAGGCAGGAGAAATTGATCTTACACGTTGTAGCCTCAGGGCATTGTCTCCAGTACATTTACAATATCTTAAGAACGCTGGTGCGCGCGCCAGCGCCAGTTTTTCGATCGTTATCGAGGGAAAACTTTGGGGGCTGGTAGCCTGTCAGAATAGTCTGCCTTTGAATGTTGACCTTGCCCAACGTCATTTATGCGCGTTCTTAACGCAGTACGCTATCAACTATTACCTTTCAGAACATCAAAAAGAAAACCTTGTGGCCCAGACGATAATGGGGGTTATGGAACGTGATCTGAAGTCTGAACTATTGGTAAACAGTGATATTGGAGTCGTACTTGAGCGCTTTGCACCCCAAATCTTGGAAATTGTTGGGGCAGATGGATTGATGATCAAACATGACCGTGGTTACAAAACCTGGGGTGAGGTGCCCACAGAATTACAGCAGCGTCAGATTGATCAGTATATAGAAATACAAGGCGAAAGCGACTTATTTTTTACGTCAAATTTTGTTTACGAGGAGGAGCCGCTTGAACAATCGGTCATATTCCCGGGTATTCTCCGGATAAATATTCTTCCCAGCAATAAATGGCATATCTATTTATTCCGTAAAGAGCATGTGTACGAAGATGTATGGGCTGGGAAACCTGAAAAAATATATCATTATGATCCCGAAAGGGAAGTAGAGTTTCCGTCACCCAGGACATCATTTGAAGCTTGGCGTGAAAAGATGAAAGGCAAGTCTGTCAAATGGAAGAATGCTGAGCTTTCTTTTATGGAGAAAGTCGCACAAATAACGCAACAGGCTATTGCCCAACGGGGAGGAGAAATTGCCCAGCTCAACAAGGAACTCGTTAGATCAAACAATGCCTTAGATACATTTGGCTATACGTTGACCCACGATCTTAAAAATCCCCTTTCCTCGATAAAGCTTGCTGCACAGATGATGTTGATGAAAGATGATCTTCCGAAAGAGATGTTACGAAAAATGGCAACGAATATCATGGATGCTACAGGATTGATAACAGAAATGATGGACAAGGTTTATCAGCTTACACAGTCTAATTATGTAGCCTTTAAAACCGAACTGATAGATCCTCGAAACAAAATCCTCAATATTCTCGAGAGCTGCAAGCAGCAGTTTGAAAGCGCAAGGCTGGAATTTGTTTTAGGGGAAACATGGCCAATTCTCGGAGAAAGAACACTTTTATATCAGCTGTTTTTAAATCTAATCGGAAACGCGATAAAATATAGCAGTAAAAAAGAACAGCCAAAGGTCGAAGTTTATAGTGAAAAACACGGACATTCAATTTGTTACTATATTAAAGACAATGGGATCGGTATGGATATTAAGGACGACAGTAATATATTTGAAATCTTTAAACGGCTTCCTAACTCGCAGGGCTTTGAAGGATCAGGGATTGGGCTTTCCATCGTAAAACGTATAGCGGATCGTCTTGATGCAAAAGTTACCGTTGAAAGCCAACTTCATATAGGCACAACCTTTTGTGTCAAATTTAAAGTTTAATGATAAAGTGATTATTGGACAAACAGAAACAGGAGCTATTAAGGCTCCTGTTTCTGTTTGAACCTTTTTGTAATCTTTATTTTACACACAATATCCCACTCCCACGCCAAACGCCATTTTTTTTCCCATCAACTTTTACTTTTTCTTTATTGGTGGCTTCTACAATTCTATTAGACAGGAAAACTTAGAAATACTTTTTGAATTAAAACAAACGAATAGTGGATTGGAAAAGTTCCTATAAGGAAACATGTCATGTTGTTTCTCCGAATGTACACCATGAAACATGAATCAAAATTTTTCCAAAGTTTAAGGAAGTTATTAATTTATAAACCCATAAATCCATGATGATGAAAAAGAAAGAATCGGGAACTAAAAAGGTTGAACAAGTTGAAAATCGAAAAGTTAGCGCGCTAAGACCCCATACGGCAGATGCCACAGGTCAACAAATGACAACGGATCAAGGAGTGAAAATCAATGATGATCAAAACTCCCTGCGTGCGGGGGACCGGGGAGCTACACTCCTGGAAGATTTCATTCTTCGCGAGAAGATTACCCATTTTGACCACGAACGTATTCCCGAACGTGTGGTGCACGCTAGAGGTTCCGGCGCCCATGGTGTTTTCAAATTATATGAGCCTTTAGCTGATTTGACAAAAGCAGGTTTTCTGAATGATACGGAAACTGAAACACCTGTGTTTGTGCGATTCTCTACGGTTGCTGGATCAAGAGGATCAACAGATCTAGCCCGCGATGTACGCGGTTTTGCAGTCAAATTTTATACAGAAGAAGGTAATTTCGATTTGGTCGGCAACAATATGCCCGTCTTTTTTATTCAGGATGCCATGAAATTCCCCGATCTCGTTCATGCTGTCAAACCCGAACCTGATAATGAAATCCCACAGGCAGCGTCGGCGCATGATACATTTTGGGACTTCATTTCCCTGATGCCAGAGTCGGCTCATATGATTATGTGGTTGATGAGTGATCGGGCAATACCGCGAAGTTATCGGATGATGGAGGGATTTGGTGTTCATACTTTTCGGTTTATCAATGCTAAAGGCGAATCGCATTTTGTCAAATTTCATTGGAAGCCATTGCTTGGAGTCCATTCGGTCGCATGGGACGAAGCTCAAAATATATCCGGTAAGGATCCTGATTTTCATCGAAGGGATCTTTGGGATGCTATTGAAAGTGGTGCCTTTCCTGAATGGGAACTTGGTGTACAGGTCATCCCCGAATCTGACGAATTTAAATATGATTTCGACCTATTGGATCCGACCAAGCTCGTTCCTGAAGAGCTTGTACCTGTTCGGCCGATTGGAAAAATGACATTGAATCGCAATCCAGATAATTTCTTCGCCGAAACTGAACAGGTTGCTTTTCATATCGGTAATATTGTACCAGGTATTGATTTTACAAATGACCCTTTGTTACAGGGGCGGCTGTTTTCCTACACAGATACCCAGCTTATTCGGTTAGGCGGTCCCAATTTTCACGAAATTCCGATTAATAGACCGATCAGTCCTTCGCACAACAACCAGCGTGACGGATTTATGCGGCAAAGAATTGACCGTGGAAAAACGAGTTATGGTCCAAATTCACTAGGAAATAATGATCCGGTGCAGGTACAGGAGGCTGAAGGTGGTTTTAAAAGCTATCATGAACGCATCGATGCTCGGAAAGTGCGCGCAAGAAGCGAAAGCTTCCGCGATCATTTCAGTCAGGCAAGGCTGTTCTATAATAGTCAATCCGAACCGGAAAGAAATCACCTTATTGATGCTTTTAGTTTTGAACTTGGCAAAGTTAAATCAGTTCCAGTGAGGCAGCGAATGATTGGTATACTGTCTCTCGTAGATCAGGGACTGGCCGCTGAAGTTGCATTCGCCTTGGGATTACAGGTTCAAGAAGAGCTTGAAAAGCCCATAAATAAAAGTCTTCCTGCGGATGCTGATCCCGCGGACTATGAACCTATTCAGGTAAAGGAAAAATTGAAAAAATCGGCTGCATTAAGCATGGAGAATACCATAAAAGACAGCATAAAGAGCCGGAAGATTGCCGTGCTTGCCGCAGACGGCGTCGATGCTAATTCATTCAAACTAGTGGCAGACGCTATTCGTGCAGAAGGGGGAATCATCCATGTTATTGCACCTAAATTAGGGCAGATTACGAGCTCAGATAAAAAGCAGATTCCCGTCGAAGAAAGTTTCTTGACGGGAGCATCCGTACTTTATGATGCGATTTATATTCCCGGAGGGAAGAACAGTGTGGTTACTTTGCAGTCGAATGCGGATGCAGTTCATTTTCTAAACGAAGCGTTCAAGCATTGTAAAGCAATAGCTGCAGATGTGGAAGCAAGTCCCGTATTGGAAGCGACTTATTTTTTCAGTAAAATATATCAGGAATTTTCAGCAGAAACGGTTCTTGACGAAGGTATAATAGTTGATAAAGATGCGAAGTCCTTAGCGGACAAGTTTATTAAAGCCATTGCTAAGCACCGATTTTGGGAGCGAGAAAAATCCAGAAAAGTACCCGCATAGTATGAAAAGAGATAGCCCGCTTAAGCGGGCTATTTTATGAATCAAATCTTAGTGCTGTAACAGCGAAAGTGCAACGTCATTACCTTGTTGCGCCGCCAAGTCCCGCACCGACAAGCCTCTAACGTCAAGTATAGATCTATTTGCACCATTGTCAAGTAAGAGTTTAAGAATTTCATTTCTGCCAAACATTGCGGCAAACATAAGCGCGGTACCCCCGTTTCCATGTTGCAGATTTAAGTTTGCGCCATAACTGATTAACAATTGGGCAATATCATAATATCCTTTGAAAGCAACACCCATCAGCGCCGTATTTCCACCATTATCCTGTGCATTTACGTCGGCACCTGCTTCCAGTAGTAGTTGTGCTGCAGCCAGCTTATTGTTATAACAGGCGATGATTAAGGCTGTATAGCCTTTACTATCTCGCGTATTTAAATCGACTTTCTGATAGATCAGCTCACGTAGAACTTCAATATTGCCCAATCGGGCGGCATGGATCATAATTTCTGTATTATTTGTCATAATTGATTTAAGTTTAAGGCATAAAAACTTAGATGGATTTTGGTCAACTGCTTAATGAAAATGCATTTTTATTTTGAACACAAATGGCAAACGAAACGTCTGCCGTAAGCAGGAGTCCATGTTCAATGATTCAATGAATAAGCATCGGCATAAAATGGAGTTAAAAAACTTTTTTAAAATAAAGCCGAACATCACAAACGTCCGGCTTTATTCGATCGCTAGTATTTGGTGTATTACCTTACGCTGCACCACGAATAACACGTAGCAAGACGACAATAATGGCAATCACCAATAGCACGTGGATAATATTTCCTGTAGCATAACCTCCAAAAAAGCTTATGGCCCAGATAATGACCAAAATAACAGCAATGATATAC
>JALAGS010000169.1 GCA_022712315.1 Sphingobacterium sp.
TTTTAAAAAATATTGATTTTATAGTGTTTTGTTTTAACATAATTAATGATGTATTTAATAATGTTAATGTTTATATTGTGAAATGAAAAAAATACCAATTGATTGTCCCTGTTGTGAAGCGAAATTAAAGGTTTCTAAGTTGGTGTGCGACTCCTGTGAGACTGAGGTTGTCGGTAAATTTTCATTGCCCTTGCTGATGCAGCTTACTGTCGAGGAACAAGAATTTGTCCTGAATTTTTTGATGCACTCGGGAAGTTTAAAAGAAATGGCAAATCAGATGGGCAAATCCTATCCGACGGTCCGTAATATCCTCGATGATCTGATTCACAAATTGAAATCCCTTGCTCATACAAACAATGCTGTTGAAAACAGAAGTATGTAGTCCCTGAATCGAAGAATTGATAATCGAATAATTATATCAAGATGAAAAGTAATACGCTTTATACCGAAAGCCAATCTTTTTTTAGCTGGTGGCTCTGTCTGATCCTTTTAACTGTCAGTGTGGCTAGTTTTTCTGTACACTGGAATGATCTCTTACGGTTGAATTTTGTTCCATTATTTCAATTGCCGGGCTTCTGGATCAATTTAGTATTGTGGGGACTCTTTGCAGTGTTGAGGTTAAAAACTACGATTCATGAAGAAGGGGTTGAAGTCCATTTTTTTCCTTTCAACTTCTATCGAAAAAGAGTGCAGTGGTCCGATATACAATCTATTGAGGTGCGGAAATATAATCCGATAGGCGAGTTTGGTGGATGGGGATTGCGGAGAGGGGTGAGGGGCCGCGCTTTTTCAGCCCGGGGCAACATTGGTCTACAACTTACACTGATAAATGGTAAGGTATTGCTTATAGGAACCCAAAATCCAGTAGAGATTGAACAGCTGAATTTATCTCAATTTTTAAAAAAATGAAAGTTAAACAGATTTTTCTGAATCCATTTGCCGAATTTATGGAGTGGCAATTATTCTTTGTGGGTGTTTTTGGATTCTTGTTATCAAGCTATTTTATTTATTTATCGGGTCAGCAGTTCAATGGATTTATGCATTTCTATCAACCAGAAATGACGGTTTCTCTGTGGGCTGGTATTGCGCGTTCATGCTTATATGGTTTTGGCGCCTTTTGCGCTTCTCTACGGTATAGGGATGTTATTAAACAGAAAGACCAGGATCATTGATGTCATGAATGTCGTTTTGATTATGCCATTTCCGCTTTATCTTGCATTATTTTTAGGGAAGCTTCTAAACCAGGACAAATTTACGGATGAAGTCTTAAAGGCAGTGCAAAGGGGCGATCATACATTGGCTGGAGTTGATAAAACGGAGATGCTCTTGTTTGGCATGTTTGGAATCATCAGTTTATTATTGCTGTTTTATCAGTTCTATTTATTGGTCAAGGGCATGAATGTAGCAGTTAATAATAAGAAGATTGGGATCAGTATACTATTTGTGGCATTATATTTTATACTGGATCTATGTATACAGTTTAATTTCTAGTAGAAAACGACAATGAGAAAAATTTTATACCTATTTATTATTTGTTTCCATTTTTCATGTTCCCATGCACAGACATTTGATGGTTCATGGAAGGGTGAGGTTGAGGTTTCAGGGCAGAAGCTGTTGCTCGTGTTCAATATTCAAAAAGATAGCGCAGGGAAGTGGAATGGAACCTTTGAGAGTCCGATGCAGACCGCACAGAAATTTGCAATAAATCAAATACGCATCGAGCAGGACTCCATTTGGATGGATGTTAAAAATATAGGTCTTGTTTACGCGGGCTTTTTGGATCGGGATAAAGATGTAATGAAAGGGGTAATGAAACAAGGCCCTTTTGAATCTGCGATGATTTTGGTACGAAGCGAGAACGAACAGAGCGGGCTTTCCCGTAAACAGGATGTATTTCCACCGTATAGCTATACGGAAGAGGAAGTGCAGTTCAAAAATAGCGCGGGCAATGCGATACTTACGGGATCCCTGACTTATCCCAAAAGTGGAGGACCGTTTCCTGCGGTGGTCCTAGTCAATGGCAGTGGACAGCAAAATAGGGATTCGGAGGTGTTCGGCCACAGGCCATTTAAGGTACTTGCAGATCATCTTACCAAAAATGGCTTTGCGGTATTGCGCTATGATGATCGGGGGGTAGGAGGCTCTAAAGGAGAAGTTAATTTGGCAACAACGATAGACTTTGCCTCTGACGCGAATGCTGCAGTCGATTTTTTAAGTAAAAAAACGAGTATTAATAGAGACAAAATAGGGATAATCGGTCATAGTGAGGGCGCTTTAATTGCTGAAATAGTGGCATCAGAAAATAATAAAGTAAAATATATAGCGCTTCTATCCGGACCTGTGATTAAAGGTGATTCCCTGCTGATCTTACAAAGTTACGCTCTAGGGAAAGTCGGTGGTTTATCTGAAAAGGCTTTGGATGCAAACAAAGTAAATAATCGAAAATTGTATAATATTCTATTGGAAGACAAACCACCAAAAGTATTGGCCGCATCGCTGGAAGAGGAACTTATTCGTCAAAATAACGGTAATCCGTTGACTCCCGATATGAAGATTAAACTTAGTCCAATGATGAGCCCTTGGTTTAGAACCTTTATCCGCATCGATCCAGCTTATTATCTGAAGCAGGTTAAAGTACGGATTTTTGCTTCTTTTGGAGGAAAGGATGTACAGGTTCCTGCCAATGAAAATATCTATTGTCTACAGCGTTTGCACTTAAACACCACCGACGTCACAATTAAGGATTATCCCAATCTGAATCACCTTTTTCAAAATGCGCAAACTGGAAAAATTGAAGAATATTTTGAAAATTCGGAAAGCTTTAATGAACAATTGATGGGTGACCTTACGAAATGGCTTAAACTGAAAACAAATTGATGGAACGAATTAAAGGCCGTGAATTTTAATATTTCTTTGCGGATCAAATAGACTTAAAAGATCAGCCCCATTTAATATACTGTTAAATGGGGCTGATTATATTAGATCGATCTGACCGTATTAGATCAAGGTATGTCTCCTTGAAGTGTGCTGTTCCAATTAGGGCGTTGTATTGGCCACGGGAAGTATTTTACCATTGAAATAGTGCTGCCCGTTTTGAGCGAAATCAGCAATATAACGTCCCATTTCAAAGGCTAATGTACCCGCTTCCACGCCAGGAAATGCGGCTTCAAACATTTCAGTTTGGGAAGATCCCAAAGCCAGACAGTTGACTTTGATTCCCTTTTCTTTAAACTCTTCGGCCAAACATTCTGTCAGGATTGCTAATGCTCCTTTACTGGTTGAATAAGCTGCAAGTCCTGGGAATTTCATTGAGCCCTGGAAGCCACCCATGCTACTAATATTGACTATATGTGAACCCTCTTGCATCATTGGGACAACATGCTGTATCATATTGACGTGTCCCATTACGTTGGTCTGTAGCATTTCGGCAAAATCCTTTCCATCGGTTTCCATAAAAGGTTTATTGATGAGTGCTCCTGCGTTGTTGATCAAAATATCGACCTTATCAAATTTTGATTGAATGAACGGAACCAGTGTGGCATAGTCATCGTAGACAATATCAAATTGGGCAGGATATAACGTACCACCATCATAATTGAGCTGGCTGGCAATTTCATGGAGTTTCCTCAGTTTGTCCGCTGATCTAGCCAATGCAATTACTTTGTTGTCCTTTTTAGAGGTCAAATCCAATACGGCTTCAAATCCAACACCACTGCTTGCCCCTGTAATAATAATATTTGCCATGTTTATTCTTCTAGTTTTTGACTTTGTTCGACTTCTTCTACAGAAGGTAATTTGTCTTCACCAATTGCCTTCGGATGAAATATAAAATAAATTCCTGAGAGGGCCACAAGTGCAGAAATAATATAGAATAATAAAGTGATTAAAACCGCATTGTGCGAGTCCACCTGAAATATCCCAGCGCCCCATAGAATCACAAGTTCACGCATTCCTAATCCCCCAACGGAAAAAGGAATGATCGAAACCAGCGATGAAGCAAGGAATAAAAAGAGATAAGGAGAAAATTTGCCGCTAAATCCAAGCGCATAGAGTATTAGGATTGCAGCGATGACTTGCATTGACTGTACCCCGATAGCTTTTAAGTGAGCCTTTAGAAATGTAGCCTTGTATTCCCCGAAAAATTTGGTAACGATAAAATAGTAGAGGATACTCCCGACGATAAATAGAATAATGGTCAGATAGTTTGGAATCCCCAGTTGTGGCATATAAGTTATTAGTGCCCCTATAATCAAGCATAGTGCCCAGAGTCCACTCAATCTATCTAAAAATAGGGCCGTAAATAATTTTCTCCCCTTAATACTGAACCGTTTTCGGAGGAAGAATATTTTATAACCATCTCCGCCGACACCACCGGGTAGAATGAGATTATAAAATAAGCCAAGTTGGTACAGTTTTAAATTGTATTTTTCGGTAACATCCAATCCGATGGCCTTTAAAAACGTCAATAAACGCGAAGAGGAAATAAGAATAGAGATGCTATAAGCCACTAAAGCAAGGAATAGATAGAGGGGATTGGAATTGATGACAGCTTCTTTCAGATCTTTTAAAGATACCTTGCTGAATACCCAATATAAGGCTCCCACTGTAACAATAATCTTTGCTATATTTTTGGCTATTTTAAGCCCCTTTTTTTTATCCATAGAAATTATACATCCAATCTTGTACGGCTGTAATTAGCGATTTGGAGAATCCAAAGTTAGAAACTTTGTCGAATTGTGCAATTGTGCTTAGGCGATCGTTGGGTAAATTCTTGAATACAATAATATCAAATATAGAATACCAAAGATAGTAGCAAGAGAAAATAGCCAATTTAGGTCAATTCTGTTATATTTGTGCTTAAGCACAGCGATCATTAAGCCAATGATAAAGCAAAACAGCAGAATAGGAGCTACAAGTGCAATCTTATTGGTAAAGGCAAGGCTGATTTGGTTCAATTTGCCTTTGGCTTCCTGTCCTAAAAAAAGCGGGTAAGAAGCAAAGGCTAATAAAATGATAAATAACCTTAACAGCGTTTTTGCGATTATTTTGCTTATGGTATGATTTTTGGCTGTAATCTTCATGATTTGTGGATTAATTTACCCCAAAAATACAATTTGAATTTAAAATTTATACATATGAATCGATTCGTTTTATCATTAGCAACTGTTTTTGCTACGGTGACCTTATTTTCTTGTGGAGCACAAAAGCAAGGTACATCAACTGGAAATCCTTCTTCCAATACGAGTGCAGCTTCAGGTCCTAGCGCTTCGGATTGGAAATCCGCTGTTAAAGGAACGTGGACGCTGAATACAATCGATAGAGAGAATTTACCTTCTTCATTCACGATTAAGAGTGTATTTGAGGAAGCTCCTGCTGAATGTTTTGTCGGTAGTACATGGAATTTTATTGGAAATGGGAAAGGATCAATTACATTTAATGCGCAGGGTACTTTATGCGCACCAGGAGCATCACGGGAGATCTTTTGGTCGATCTATAATCCTGGAAAAGGTTTAGGAGAACCTCAGTTCCAATTTAAAAAGATTTATGCAGGTGATAAAGCGAAAAACGTAACAACGGGTTATCGCTTGGATTTATCTTATTCGGATGGGAATAAATTGGTTATGCGTATGCCATTGACTGTTGCTAATGGCGAAGCCTATTTAGTCTTTAATTTTACGCGTTCAAACTAAGCGTAAGCGATAAAAGAAGAATAACAAAAAGCTATAGGAATTCCTATGGCTTTTTTTGTTTAAAATTTAATACTTTTACACTCCCAATTCATGATGATTTATTTGCATTGTAGGAAGGAGAGTCCGTGAATGCGATGAGAAGCAGATGATGCGTTAATAATCGCGTGCGCTGATAAACTAAATTGTAATAATGAAGATGGGATAAATACCTAACGATTTCGTCAGGTATCGCTTAATCTAGAGAGAAACATGGCTGAACAAAACACGAAAACTGCTTTAATCACAGGCATTACAGGACAAGATGGTGCCTATCTAGCAGAATTCCTATTGAAGAAAGGTTACAAAGTACACGGCTTAAAACGCAGGAGTTCTTTGTTTAATACAGATCGTATTGACCATCTTTATCAAGATCCTCATCTTGACAATAGAAATTTTACTTTGCATTTTGGTGATTTGACAGATTCAACCAATTTGATTCGTATTATACAAGAAACACAGCCTGACGAGATTTATAATCTTGCAGCCCAATCCCATGTAAAAGTTAGTTTTGATACCCCCGAATATACAGCAAATGCAGATGGTATCGGGACATTAAGGATTTTAGAAGCTGTTAGATTATTGGGAATGATTGAAAAAACCCGTATTTATCAAGCTTCAACTTCCGAATTGTATGGATTGGTTCAAGCGGTTCCACAGAGTGAAACCACGCCATTTTATCCAAGAAGTCCCTATGCAGTCGCAAAAATGTACGGTTACTGGATTACGGTAAATTACCGCGAAGCGTATAAGATGTATGCCTGTAACGGTATCTTATTTAATCATGAGAGCCCTGTGCGGGGAGAGACTTTCGTGACGCGTAAAATAACCCGGGCAGTCGCAAAGATCGCCCTTGGACTGCAAGATAAATTATATCTTGGTAATCTGTCCGCACAACGTGACTGGGGGCACGCCAAAGATTATGTGGAGGCTATGTGGCTGATTCTACAGCAAGAGACACCCGAAGATTTTGTGATCGCTACTGGGGTGACCACAACCGTGAGAGATTTTGTTCGTATGGCTTTTGCTGAATTGGGTATTGAGATTGAATTCAGTGGGAAAGGTGAACAAGAAAAGGGAGTAATCATTGATATTTACGAGGAGCGCTTATCAGAGTTAAATATTGATAAGTCCTTGATTAAGTTCGGCCAGACTGTTGTTAAAGTTGATCCCGCTTACTATAGACCTACGGAAGTTGATTTACTAATTGGTGACCCCACCAAAGCGAACACAAAACTTGGATGGACACCAAAATATGATCTCCAAATGTTGGTAACAGATATGGTACAATCCGATCTTCATTTGATGAGAAAGGAAGAATACTTGAAACAAGGCGGATTTGAGACCTTGAATTATTTTGAATAAACCATAATTGTTAATAAAAAATAAAACTTGAATAATTTTTGTTTAAACATTTATTGGTATAAATTTATACCTATGATGACAGTATATTATGATGAATTCAGAAGTTGTTTCAAGTAAGCAAGAAGAAGAAAAGAAGAAAGATTCCTCAAAGATCTACTTCTTTATCATTGCTATAGCCGCATTGCTTGCAACGAACATATATTTTTATGTTAAGTTTAAGACCAACGGTGAAAAGGTCTATACGCTTACAGTAGAAAAGGAAAATCTTCAGGTACAGATTGACCGCATAGAAGCTGAATTGGATAAGATTGATGTAGAAAATGTTCAGTTGACGCCAGAGATGACCGTGCAGAAAGATGATTCCAGAGCAGAGATTGCGGAGCTTCGTAAAAAGCTTGAAAATAAAAGTATTACTCCAAAAGATATTGATGAAGCGCAACATAAGATCAATCAGCTTAAAAAGCAGGTAGATACTTATCGTGTCAATGTACAACGTCTAATTCAGGAAAACCAAATTTTATCGAAGCAAAACTCCAATTTAAACGAATCAGTCGTTGAAAAGGAAAAACAAATCACCTCTTTGGTTACCTCAAATTCAGAGCTGAAAGAGAAAGTGGCGACTGCTTCAGCACTAAAAGTGTCAAGTATTAGTATCAATGGGCTTGAAGTTAAAAAGAACGGAAAGGAATTTGTTGAAGAGCGTGCCAAGAAAATTGATAAGTTAAAGATCAATTTTACCATCGCAGATAACCCCTTGGCTAAAACTGGTGAACGTGATATATTTGTCCGAATTATCGATCCCCAAGGAAATCTGGTTGTACAGGGAGATAATATCTTCTATGTGCATGGTGAAAAATTGCAATATACTTTTAAGCACAACATCTTATTTACCAACAAAGGTGAAGATTATATCGTATACTGGGCTGCAGCGGACGGATTTTCTAAAGGTGCCTATACCGTATTATTATATGAAGATAATGCAATCATGGGACGATCTACCATTGTATTGCGTTAAAACAAATAAACAGCTAAATAAAAAAGCTCTTTGAAGAAATTCAAAGAGCTTTTTTATTTAGGTATTATAGCCTATAGTTATCCGTCAATGAACAGAACAATCATCAAAGGACGGATTTTGAGCGATAGGTTGTTACTGGACAGGCAAGCTCGAGGTATAGGATATTTGTTCTGACACTATGATGCGGACTATGATTTGGCCGATATTAAGACTCCGTCTGTTGTAGCGGTAGCAGGATATGGAACGTTGTCCCTTCACCCTCAACGGTCTCGAAATAGATCTGTCCATTGCTCGCTTCGATTGTTTTCTTGACAAGAACTAGACCCAAGCCATTTCCCGAACTTTTTGTGGTGAAATTAATCTGAAATATCTTATCCTGCATTTCTTTAGGAATGCCATAGCCATTGTCTTTGATGTCTATTTTAACAAATTTGTCCGAATAGCGCTCAATGGATATTTCAATCTTCGTGTTTTTTCGCCCGTAGCTACCTTCAATCGCATTTTTGATCAGATTGTTGAAGGTTCTCAATAGTTCATTGCTATCGGCTTTGACAATGAGCGTTTTGTGATCCGCATTATTAATTAACCGGATGCTCACATTCGGAGTATTGCTGTATAACGAAATGGATTTTGCTATTTTTTCAACAATATTGATATTTTCCATGACCGTATTTGGAAATTTGGCAAAATGCGAAAATTCCGAGGCGATATGTGTCAATGCATCGATTTGCTCAATGAATGAGGTGGAGAATTTATTGAAACGATCTGGGAATTTAGGGTCATCGTCTTTGTATGATCTCCGGAGTTGCTGTATTCCCAATTTCATTGGCGTCAATGGATTTTTGATCTCATGTGCAATCTGTTGTGCCATCTCGCGCCAGGTAGACTCGCGCTCGGTATCTTTGATCTTGTTCGCATAGTCCTCCAGTTTGATGATCATGAGATTGTATTCTTTAATCAGTGTACCTATTTCATCATTTCGTTGCCAAAAGAGCGGCTCATTTGGCTGCCCCAGACGTAGCTGTGAAATCTTTTTACTGATGATACTCAATGGATTGGTGACACTATTGGCGACGAACGTTGCATAAAAGCCAAAACCGATGATGATCAGCGAATAGATATTCACAATCGTATTTAAAAGAAGATTTTTATTGATATTTTCTTCTTTCTGGAGCGAGAAATTCGGAATTCCAATATACGCCAGCGTATTATAATTTTTGTCCCTGATAGTCGCATAACTGGTCTCAAATTGGAATGTACCTATCCGCTCGTCTTCAATTGTCTCTGATTTTTTTAATATGGAAAGATTCTTTAACGCTGCTGGATTAATGAAAGTCGAAAAAAGCTCCAGGTCGTAAATTCTGCGCTGAGAGCTATAAAGCAATCTGCCTGATTTAGAATAGAGGTTAAAGTCTTTAGAGATAGTTTCAGACAGTGTTTTGAGCATGCTGATGAGCTGCGTCTCATTGGAAGTTTCATCTGTATAGGTCAGCATGTTTTCCATCCGCTTGCCAAGCTCAATAATAAAACGTTCCTTACTGGCTTTATTGTTATTGTAAAGTTGTTTGTTGATACTTATATAGGAAATTACAGCCGATATAAGAATGGCCAGAATAACGGAAGAGATAATCGATGTTTGGATACGTGTAGAATACTGTATTTTATTGATTATTTTGTAGAATTGGTATTTTAAATTACGGAAAGTAAGTTTGGTGTTTTTGAGAAAGATATAGAATGATTTAATGAAATGGAAAAACATAAAAATCATGAAGAACACCAGGAACAGAAATGAAGTCGTCGCGAGGTAATCCCAGAAGGAAGGCTTCTCTTTGCTGATCACGTATGTTGAGAATTTATTGGCAACATAAGCCATATGCAGATAAGCATCTCGGTCCAGTACCTCAATATATTCACCCGGAGCACCCTTGAGTCCCCTTAGATTATTCTCGTATGTATACTTCCCAAATTGTGTAATTAGGGAGCCTCCTTTATAGAGGGCTATTGAATAATCCCCTTTATTATAGTATTGCGAATTGTTGATTCGCATATCCGTGAGGATTTCAGGATAAGGTACAGTATAGCTAAAGTCTTTATTGGACAGATTGATAATGACATTAACAATTCTATTTTGATCAATAGCCACGGGAATAATGGAAAAATATTCATGAGTTCCCAATTCAGCACTGGCACGATAAAAGTTTTGAGTTACTTTTATCGATTTGTTGATGACCTTTTCTCGATATTCATTGATCTTATTCTGGCTAGCTGGATTGAGCGGAATATTGTTTTGATCATAATAATACGCTTTAAACTCATATTTGGAGAGATAACCACTAAAGTACTTTTTCTTGATAAAATCGTTGATTCCTTCCGTATTGGTATATGGAAGGCTTATATTGAATAGATGTTTTAGTTCTTTATCATTGGCAATGCTGCTTTCGATATCAGAGAAAAGAGAAACGGCGTTAACATCATCTTCTGATTGCAGATTGCTCAATAAGATTTTCATGTCGATCAGATTCCGTTCCTGGTAGAAGCGCGCATGCGTGATCGCGCTGATAATTGCCCAGAGTATCAGGACGGCGATATAATTTGTTAATATATGGCGATCAAAATACTTCTCGCCAAAAGATTTAATCAAGATGATCAGCGCGAGCAGCAAGTTGACCAAGCTGTTTTTCTCGATATAGAAGGAAATGATCAGAATGACAAAAATGACACATGCCAATTGAATGTTTAGCAGCTGTGTCGGTTTTAACTCCAGTTTTTTAAGAAAAAATAGGACGAGATCAATATAGATACTCAAGGCTAAAATACCGAGGCCAACAATACCGAGATCGACCCAGCTTAAGAAATGTAAATCGACCAGTTTTGTGAAGTCAAAATAGATATTGTTGGAATGGGTAATCAATGTGCCCGCAATATCATACAAGAGGCCAAAAGATAGATAGATGCTTAATATAAATCCGATGGCGATTGGAATTCTAAAGAGCCGGATGTTTTTTATCTTGTCAAAATTCAGCTCTTTACGAATTGAATAGATAAAGAGAATGAGCCACAGTACCAATATGGTGGTCGACATCACGGACCATATATTGGGAAAGAAGCGATTATAAGCGTAATTACGTGAGTCGAAAATCGAAAATGTTGCGTTTTCGGAAAGCAAGTTCCATTTAAGATCGGCAAATTTTACAAGACTAAATACCGATAGAAGTAAGAGGGCAGACCACCAGGCTCTACCTGTCTTGGCCATATGAAGACAAAGACTATTAAAGAAAATTAAGAATGCAATCCAAGCCAGCAACCAGCAGAAGAATTGCAAAATCGTATAGGCATTTTCATGTTCTCCGTCTTTTAGTTTAACCGAAAAGAGATAAGACCCCTCATTGCTATAGATATTTTTAATGGTGACCGTATCCGTATAAGAGGCAATATCAATATTTCTGGAATCAAAGAAGTTTCTCTTCAATGAACTGTTTAAATAAGGATTATTGTTGTTCGTATATCCCTTTACAATGATATAGGCGAGGATGCTGATATTGCCAATGGTTTTCTTACGTACGACGTAGGAGCGGTTATCATCTTGAATGAAATTGGATTTTTCTAAAAATCCCTGATCTGTGATAGGAACAAAAAGATGTGTGCTCCACATTTTCGGTTGATGGTCCTTAAAGAGGAATAAATAAACCTTTTCATTGTTTTTAAACTTTTCGAATGCCTGATAGACTGCTATCGGATACTGATCGTAATTTTTAAATGTTTTGAGCAGGAGTGAATCATTGAAAATACGGTCTACTTTTTTCTCTTGTTGCGCGATATAATCATTGAGCGATTTTGTATCAATGTCTAGTATTTCCTTATTGGTAACAGATTCTTTAATGGTAATAGCTGTTCCTATAAAGCATAAAGTCAGAATAAGTAGGAGTAATCGAATTTTTATACCAGAATTCACGTTCGTCAATTTACATTATTGTAAATATAAAAAAAAGTCCTTGCTTTCTTAGGGCAAGGACTTTTATATTATTTTCCTCCTATTTTAATCGGCTAGAAAGAATCTTCAATCGGTTTCTTTAGCTTGTTGATGCTAGCGAAAGCACGAAGGATTTCAATTGCTTATTAAGCGTGTGGTTCTTCTTGTCTGAAGATCTTGGCAGTCAAGTACTCGCGGTTTAAGCGAGCAATGTTTGTTAATTTGATACCTACAGGACATTCAGCTTCACAAGCACCAGTGTTAGTACAGTTACCGAAACCTTCCGCATCCATTTGATCTACCATCGCCTGTGCACGTTCGTAACGCTCAGTTTGACCTTGAGGTAACAGGGCAAATTGAGATACCTTTGCAGATACGAATAACATTGCAGAAGCATTTTTACATGCTGCAACACAAGCACCACAACCGATACATGTTGCTGATTCGAAAGCTTCGTCAGCAATACGTTTAGGAATAGGAATAACGTTTGCATCAGGAACACCACCTGTATTGATATTGACATATCCACCTGCTTGTTGAATACGGTCAAATGCAGTACGGTCAACCGCAAGGTCTTTCAATACTGGGAATGCCGCAGCTCTCCAAGGTTCAATTACGATAGTTTGGCCGTCGTGGAAGCTACGCATGTGCAATTGACAAGTTGTTGTACCTTCTTTAGGGCCGTGAGGGCGACCATTGATTACTAATGAACACATCCCGCAGATACCTTCACGACAGTCGTGGTCGAAATATACAGGGTCTTCTCCTTTACGAGTCAATTCTTCATTGACAATATCAAGCATCTCTAAGAAAGACATATCATCAGCGATATCGTTTGCCTGATAAGTTACAAATTGACCTTTATCTTTATCATTTTTTTGACGCCAAACTTTCAGCGTTAAATTCATATGTTGTGCCATGATAATTTTCTTTCTTATTTATAACTTCTTTGTGTTAACTGAACGTTCTCGAATACCAAGTCTTCCTTGTGCAATTCCTCAGGTACATTGTCTCCTTTGTATTCCCAAGCAGATACATACGCGAATTCTTCATCGTTACGTTTTGCTTCACCTTCTTCAGTTTGGCTTTCCAAACGGAAGTGACCACCACAAGACTCAGCGCGTTGCAATGCATCAACAACCATTAACTCACCCAATTCTAAGAAGTCAGCTACGCGGCCAGCTTTTTCTAAAGAAAGATTTAATTCTTCGTTCTCTCCAAGAACTCTAACATTTGTCCAGAATTCTTTTTTCAATTCTTGGATCAAACCTTGTGCTTTTTGTAGTCCTTCAGCTGTACGAGCCATACCACAATATTCCCACATGATAAGACCTAACTTTTTATGGATATCATCGACAGTTTGTGTACCGTTTAAAGCCAACAATTTGTTGATTTTCTCTTCAACTTCCTTCCGTGTAGATTCGAAAGCTGGGTGGCTGTGATCTACTGGCGCGAATGAACCTAATTTAGCTAAGTAATCACCCACAGTGTAAGGAATTACGAAATAACCATCGGCAAGACCTTGCATCAACGCCGAAGCACCTAAACGGTTTGCACCGTGGTCGGAGAAGTTACACTCACCTAAAGCATACAAACCAGGGATTGTTGTCATCAAGTTATAATCAACCCAAACACCACCCATTGTGTAGTGAACAGCTGGGTAGATACGCATTGGCTGTTTGTAAGGGTTCTCGTCAGTGATTTGGTAGTACATGTCAAATAAGTTACCATATTTTGCACGTACAGCATCTTCGCCTAAACGGCCAATAGCTTCTTTGAAATCCAAGAATACAGCGAAACCCGTCTTACCAACACCACGGCCATCATCAACAGCTTCTTTTGCATTACGGGATGCCACGTCACGTGGTACCAAGTTACCGAATGAAGGATACTTACGCTCCAAGAAGTAATCTCTGTCCTCCTCTTTGATATCATTGGCTTTGATCTCACCTTTACGTAATCTTTCAGCCATCTCTTGAGTTTTAGGAACCCATACACGACCGTCATTACGTAATGACTCTGACATCAATGTCAATTTAGATTGGTGATCTCCTGTTACAGGGATACAAGTTGGGTGAATTTGTGTGTAACAAGGATTAGCGAAGTAAGCACCACGTTTGTGAGCTCTCCATGCTGCTGTCACATTACAACCCATTGCATTTGTAGACAAGAAAAATACGTTTCCGTAACCACCTGTACACATCAATACCGCGTGCGCAGCATGTGTTTCGATTTTACCTGAAACTAAGTCACGAGTTACGATACCTTTTGCATGACCGTCGATCATAACAAGGTCTAACATCTCATGACGAGTATAAGATTTTACTTTTCCTTTTTTAATTTGGCGGTTTAATGCTGAATAAGCACCCAACAACAATTGTTGTCCAGTTTGACCACGGGCATAAAACGTACGGCTTACCTGTGCACCACCGAAAGAACGGTTGTCTAATAAACCTCCGTATTCACGTGCAAATGGAACACCTTGAGCAACACATTGGTCGATGATGTTTACAGATACTTCAGCCAAACGGTAAACGTTCGCTTCGCGTGAACGGTAGTCACCACCTTTGATGGTGTCGTAGAATAAACGGAAAACAGAGTCACCATCATTTTGGTAGCTCTTTGCTGCATTGATACCACCTTGTGCTGCAATAGAGTGTGCACGACGAGGTGAATCTTGATAACAGAATGTAATTACATTATATCCTAATTCAGCTAAAGATGCCGCTGCAGATGCACCAGCAAGACCTGTACCAACAACAATAACGGTAAATTTACGTTTGTTAGCAGGGTTAACCAACTTAAGATTAAATTTATGATTTGACCACTTTTGGGCTAATGGGCCCGCTGGTACTTTTGAATCTAACATATCTCTTAATTTTATATTGATCGATAAAACCGAAGCTTTATCTTAAAAGATTCCGAATTATTTAAAGAAGAAAAACAACGGCATTATTGCAAAGCCAATTGGAATTAATACCCCAAATACCCAAACACCGATTGCTCTGATGATTCCAATATATCTTCTGTGGTTAAAACCTAGAGTTTGGAATGCAGATTGGAAACCATGAATTAAGTGGAATGCCAAAGCTGCCATAGCAATCACATACAAAGCTACCAATGCAACATTTTTGAATGCAAAGTCAACTTGTTTGTACAAATCTCTCGCTTTCAAGATTTGAACATTGTTTTCTACCGTTTCTTGGTAGTCGTGGAATTCAGAAGCTTGAAGTTCGCGCGCTGTTGTTTGTCCAGTTGCCAAATCAGTACGGTATTCGATGTACGGCACTTCATCATTGTGAAACTTCCACCAAAAATTAGACATGTGCGTAGCTAAGAATACTAAAATGACAGTACCTAAGATACCCATGTTGCGTGAATTCCACTTGCTGTTTGCTTGACCATCATATTTGGCATAACCAATAGGACGAGCGGCCTTGTTTTTCATCGACAATGTAATAGCGTAGATGACGTGAACAATTACCGAAGCATACAATAAGTAAGAAACAACTTTGATTGGTGTAAAGTGAGTCATAAAATAGGCGTACTTGTTGAACGCTAGACCCGCATCATCTTTAAATAATTGCAAGTTACCAACCAAGTGAACAACTAGGAATAAACATAGGAAGATTCCTGTTAAGCTCATGATTAGCTTCTTCCCAATCGAAGAACTGAAAACTGGCTTTGATTTACTCATTATCCTTGTAATTTAATTTTAATTAGGCAAATCTACTATTTGCTATTAAATATGATACCATTTTGACAAGAAAAAGCAATAATTTAGAACGGTTCTAAAGTTTATTGAAATAAAAAGTCCGTTTTGAATAAAAACGGACTTTCTAACGGTATATGAACGGTGGTTGATATACTATAGAATACTGAATAATCTATAGCCTAAACCGATACTCCACATATTGATTTTTGGATTTGCCTGACTCTCATTGTTGACTTTGTTTAAGCCCATTTCGTATCTTACATCGACACGTAAGCTTGAAATGTCAGCACCTACACCGAATGCCCAAGCTGTACCGCTTTTTTTGTAGTTATTTGGATTCAACTGATCAATGACTTTATCTTGCTTGTCATCGACTTTAAAGGAAAATATCGGGCCCGTTTGAATTCTCGCGCCAATCGGCCCTAAACCAAAACGTTTACCCAATAATACAGGAACATCAACTGTTGTAAACTTAACATCTGTCGATTCACCATTCTCTGCTTTCACAGTCGTGTTTTTACCTGTTAAATAAACCTCAGGCTGAATATGGAATCCCAATACGCCAACACGACCATAAAGACCTGCTTGGTAGCCAGCCTTCGTGTCTGAATTGAAATATTTGCCATCGCTTTTAAGCTTAGAGAAGTTTAACCCTCCTTTTACACCAACCTCAAATCCAGGCAGAAGCTGCGCCTGTGCAGTTGCTACGCTACCACAAATCAAAAGTAATGCTGGTAAAATCTTTTTCATAATCTTTTATTTATGTATATATTGTATCTTTAAACAAACTTTTACAGTTCAGTAAAGATATACAAATTTTATACCTAAATCTTAGTTATGCTGAAAATTAACGAAGAACAATGGCAAGTAGCCAAAGAAAAACTCCGTCGCAAGTACAACCATTTAAGTGACGAGGATTTAGCTTTTCAAGCTGGAGAAGAAGATAAATTGATCAGTAGATTATCATTACGTCTGGGACGGAAACCTTCATACATTTTATTCACAATAGGTAAAGAGATTCAAGATATCAGCAGCAATAGATTATGAGTAACACCATTAGCTGGGGCGATTTTGAGAAAGTTGATTTACGGGTAGCAACAATTCTGGATGCACAGGATTTTCCAAAAGCTAAAAAACCGGCCTACCAGTTGAAACTCGATTTTGGCGATGAAATAGGGATACTACAGAGCAGTGCCCAGATTACAGTACACTACAGCAAAGAAGAACTGATCGGAAAGCAAGTGGTCGCCGTGGTAAATTTTCCTAAAAAACAGATCGCCAATTTTTTTTCGGAATGTCTGGTAACAGGTTTTCCAGATGAAAATGGTGATATTGTTTTGACGTCTGTTGATAAAAAATTACCAAATGGATCTAAACTTAGCTAAGTTTGCGCCATGACATTTATAGATTTTGAAGGAACACAACTGATCGATAGTGACGAATCATTCATGCGGATGGCATTGAATGAAGCGAAAATTGCCTATGCGGAAGGAGAGGTGCCGATTGGGGCAGTTATTGTACATCGTGGGCGTGTCATAGGAAAAGGTCATAATCTAACGCAACGATTAAATGATGTGACCGCGCATGCCGAGATGCAGGCTTTTACAGCAGCTGCAAATTATCTCGGCGGTAAATACCTTGATGAATGTACATTATATGTCACTATAGAGCCTTGTATCATGTGTGCAGGAGCAGCTTATTGGACACATATTGGGAAAATAGTCTATGGGGCAAAAGATGAAAAGCGGGGCTATTCTCATTTTCATGATAAAATATTGCACCCGAAAACCGTTATTACGCATGGTGTTTTGCAGAAAGAATGTGCGGATTTGGTAAAATCATTTTTTCGTCAAAAACGGTAAAGAAATAACGAATTTATTGTAACACATAAAAACATAACCGTGTATATTGTGTTATATTTGTATGTATAAACGAAGTAATAAACATTTAAATTAAAATAGATATGGCATTTGAATTAGAAGCGTTACCATACGCAGCCGACGCATTGGAACCACATATTGACAAAACTACAATGGAAATCCACCATGACAGACACCATCAGGCATATGTGGATAATCTAAATAAAGCGATCGCAGGAACAGACGCAGAGAATCTATCTTTATTGGATATCATTAAGAACGTAAGTAAATATTCAGCAGCAGTACGTAACAATGGTGGTGGTCACTATAACCACTCTTTGTTTTGGAAAGTGTTAGGTCCAAATGCTGGTGGCACTCCAACAGGTGAATTAGCGGATGCAATTAATGCTACTTTTGGTTCATTTGATGAGTTGAAAAAACAACTTCAAGCAGCAGGTGCAACTCGCTTTGGATCAGGATGGGCTTGGTTAATCGTTGGTGCTGACGGTAAATTGGCGGTAACTTCTACACCAAACCAAGACAATCCATTGATGGATGTTGCTGAGGTAAAAGGAACTCCTATCTTAGGGATCGACGTGTGGGAGCATGCATATTATTTGAAGTTCCAAAATAAGCGTCCAGCGTATTTAGAAGAGATCTTTAATGTTATCAATTGGGATGCCGTAGCACAAAACTATGCTGCTGCTAAATAATTGATCATTTGATAGTAAATCAGAAAAGCGACAATTTAATTTATTGTCGCTTTTTTTTTTCGAAAGTGTCTGATGTTATTGGCTAGAGAAAACCTTCAGTTCGCTTTCAACGATGTTGATCTTCGAAATCATAAAGGTTTTGTTTCAGAGAACTGAGCCCATTTTTGTATTACCTGCATTTGTACAACGTCTAGTTGAAAGCTAGAATGGTTTGTGGCTTGTACAAGCAATTGACAATTATATACATGAAGAATCTTTATATAATTTTAGTCGCATTTTTTGTCTTTACTTCCTGTCAGGGGCAGGAACAGCGGGCAAAGAAAACAGACTTTTCAAAATTACCTGCAAAAAATACGGCGAAGCTGGATACGGCAACATTTGCCGCAGGTTGTTTTTGGTGTACCGAAGCACAGTTTAAAGAACTGAAAGGTGTTGTAAATGTTGTTTCAGGATATACTGGTGGATGGGCCAAAAATCCGACCTATGCTCAAGTTTGCACCGGAAGTACAGGGCATGCCGAAGCGACTAATATTATTTTTGATCCTAATGTGATCAGTTACGATAAGCTATTGGAAGCGTTTTTCGTAGCACATGATCCTACCGAACTCAATCGACAGGGAAATGACGTTGGTACGCAATATCGTTCAGCTATTTTTGTGCACAATAAAGAACAGCTTGACAAGACGCAGTATTATCTTTCGGCCTTAGAAAAAGAGAAGGTTTACAATAAACCTATTGTAACCGAAGTAGTTCCGGCAACGGTATTTTATCCAGCAGAAGACTACCATCAAGATTATTATCGGTTAAATGGAAAAGAACCATACTGCCAATTGGTGATTAAACCGAAATTGGAAAAATTTAAACGTATCTTTTCCAAGGTGCTCAAAGAGGGACAGTAACTTTGGGTATTCATAAAATTTGAGGTAATTTTACCTCTATTAGCGCTATTTAGTATCTTGCTAATAAGTTGAAACCATGGTTTCTCATACGTGAGAATGGGATGAATAAACTTGATAGCTTCATGATTAATAAATAGCATTTTTGGATGAATAATAAATAATTGTAATATGTCTAAAGGATTTTTTACAGTTCCTGTTCCTACCAATGAACCGGTGTATACTTACGCTGTCGGAACGAAAGAACGCAAATTGTTGAAAGCAGCAATTGATGAGGCACGTTCAAAACAGATCGATATCCCAATGTATATTGGCGGTAAAGAAGTCACTACTTCTAAAAAAGTAACAATAGCTCCTCCACATGACCATCAACATATTTTAGGTCAATACAACCAAGGCGATAAATCTCACGTAACAGATGCAATCAATGCCGCTTTAGCTGCAAAAAAAGATTGGGAGAATCTGACATGGGAAGATCGTGCGGCGATATTCTTAAAAGCTGCTGAATTGATTTCAGGAAAATACCGTTATGAGCTGAATGCTGCGACTATGTTGGGCCAATCTAAAAACCCATATCAGGCAGAAATTGATTCAGCATGTGAGATCACTGACTTTTTGCGCTTTAATGTGCAGTACATGACTGAAATCTATAAGCAACAACCTCCTATTTCAGGAAAAGGTGTTTGGAACCGTGTGGAACAACGCCCTTTGGAAGGTTTCGTATTTGCGTTGACTCCATTCAATTTTACAGCTATTGCAGGTAACTTACCTTCATGTGTTGCCATGATGGGGAATGTTGTGGTATGGAAACCGTCCAACACACAGATCTATTCGGCGAATGTATTGATGAAAATCTTCCGTGAAGCTGGACTTCCGGATGGTGTTATCAACTTGGTCTATGTTTCTGGTCCTGATGCAGGTGATGTGATTTTCCAACATCCTGATTTTGCGGGTATCCACTTCACAGGTTCAACAGGCGTATTCCAGGACATCTGGAAAACGATCGGTAACAATATTCACCGTTATAAAACCTACCCACGTATCGTTGGTGAAACCGGTGGTAAGGATTTCATCGTTGTTCATCCTTCAGCAGATTTGAAAGCGGCTAATACTGCATTGGTACGTGGTGCCTTTGAATACCAAGGTCAAAAATGTTCTGCAGCATCGCGCGCCTATATTCCTAAATCATTGTGGCCAGCATTGAAAGAATCTATGACTAACGATGTGAAGTCATTTACGATCGGTGGAACAGAGGATTTTACAAACTTTATCAATGCTGTTATTGATGAGAAATCATTTGATAAATTGGCAAAATACATCGATAGAGCTAAAGAATCTACTGATGCAGAAATTGTAGTCGGTGGTACTTACGATAAATCTAAGGGATATTTTATTCATCCAACAATCATTGAAGCTTCAAAGCCTGATTACGAAACAATGGTTGAAGAGTTGTTCGGACCGGTATTGACCATCTATGTTTACGAGGATGCTAAGTTTGAAGAAACATTAGATATCGTTGACAGAACTTCGATTTATGCGCTGACAGGTTCAATTATCGCTCAGGACCGTTATGCTATTAATTTAGCGACAGATAAATTAAGACATGCTGCGGGTAACTTCTATGTGAACGATAAGTGTACCGGTGCTGTTGTAGGTCAGCAGCCTTTCGGTGGTGCTAGAGGTTCTGGTACAAATGACAAAGCAGGATCAATGATCAACTTGCTTCGTTGGGTATCTCCACGTACAATCAAAGAGACATTTAATCCAGATACAGATTATAGATATCCTTTCTTGGAAAAAGGAGAATAAGGGAGCGTATGTAGCTACCTTGTGAAATATACGAAAGGGCGCTTGTAAAGCGCCCTTTTTTATTTTTTAAATAGCCCGAGTTCTGTTCCATCGTCTCTGGTCATCCGTATGGCCAATGATTTGTTGCTGCCAGTTACATCAATGATTGTTCTTTTGCCGGCTTTTGGACCGCCACCTATAAATACAGGGTAATTGTGGTCTTTATCTGCGGGATAGTATCCGTATTGGTGTGTGTGACCAGAAATCATGGCATCAATTTTATATTTTTGAAATAAGGGATGAAAGCATGCCCTGTTATCCAAGGTCCCGTGCCAGTCATCCGAATGGAAAATTGGTATATGGCTGATCACAACCGTATGTTGAGCTGCCTTTCTTTCTTTGGACTGCAGGACTTTCTCCAGCCAGTTAGCCTGCTCTTTTCTATAGTTATCGTAATCGACTGTTCCGGCATAGACCTCATGGTTGTCAGGCTTGTCTTCGCCACTATCCAGCATGATCCAGAAAATAGGCCCCCTTTTAAAAGCTTGATAATATTTATTGTCCGGATAACCAAAATACCGCTTGAAATTGCGAGCGAAAGATCCCCTTGTTTCGTGGTTCCCTCGGTTCATAATGAATGGTTTACTTGTCGCAAAAAACTCAATTGGCTTTAGTAGCTTTTCTGTAATATCTTGCTGATTGGTGACATAATGAAAGGAGTCGCCATTCATCACAAAGAAATCGTAAGGCGAAATATCCTGATTTGGGATAAGGTCTCGGTAGCTGCTTTTTTCCTCATGCACATCGTTGTATACGAGGCAGCGAATCTGCTCCTGATTGTTCTTGGCTAATTTAGTCTCGAAAATAGGTGTTTCTATTTCCTGACCGTACACAATTTTATAAGGGTCGAACTTTTGAATTTCCTTTGCCTTGATGCGGTAACGGAAGGATGGGGGAGCATCCTCAATGGCAAAACGAAAAAAATCGGTATTTGCGTTGATCATCCCATCTTCGGATTGGTAGATTTTTTTCTGGACATTTCCCGAGTTATCGAGAATCTCGAGCCAAGCAAAAGCCTCTTTGCTTAAAATGGTGAAAATACTGATGCCTGTTTCCGTTTGATTCTGCAAATAGGCAGGTACGACAAAACTGAACTCGCCCTCCGCATTGTCTGCATTTTTCTCTTGTGCGCTGCTTATATTGGGCAGTGTGATCCCAGCTAGTGCTAGGGCTTCCAAAAATCTTCTTCTATTAAAATTCATAATAATTGGTTCAATAAATTATTTGATATCGACTTCTACATAGAGGGGTCTATGATCACTAGCGTATTTCTCGTCCAGAATTCGATGGTTAGCGAATTTTGCATTAGCCGTTTTATTGATCATAATATAATCGATTTCGGTGTTAGGTTTGTCTTGGGGAAAAGTAAATCCATTGGCGATATTGCTTTTTGTGAATACTTTGCCGAGTTCTGTAATGGCGGGATCTTTGGGTTCAGAGTTTAAATCGCCAACAAGGATGACGGGTAATTTTTCATTCCTGAAACGATTGGTGATAAATTTTGCCTGCTCAATTTTATTTTTGTCCCTGAGATCAAGGTGTGTATTGGCAAACAGAAGTTTCTTTTTATGAATAGTTACTTCGATCACAGCTAAACTGCGTCTTTCACTTTCCACAGGAGACGGCAGAAAATGTTTCTCTACGCGTTCAATTGGCTGCTTAGATAAAATAGCAGTACCATATTCCCCTTTCTCAAGGTCTATTCCTTTGGAAAATATATAGTGCATGCCTGTTAGCTCCGCAAGCTTTTTAGCTTGGTTTTCAAAATATGAACGACCAAGATTGACATCAATTTCTTGAAGCCCAACGAGGTCCGCCTTTGAATTTTTAATAATCTTGGCAATAGTGTCAAGATTGATAACAGATTCTTTTTCAGCAGGCGGATTCCCATGATGAATATTGAAGGAGAGTACTCGTATTGTTTGTGCATGGAGATGAAATACTGATCCTAGCAGTATCAAAAGGAATGGAATGAGTTTACGATTCATTGTTATATTAAGTTTAGCATTTGGATGTCAGGCGGTTTTAGTTCGCCACGCTAAAAATAATAAAATCTATTAGTACAAATTGAAAACTTTGGACATGTAACAAAATAATCATTTAAACTTAGCATGGTTTGAACTTTGTCGCAAAAAAAATAGCCATCTTATACAAGATGGCTACCTACATTATACTAATTTTTACAGCAACTAGTCTTCGTTCTCCTCGATATGAAGCATTGGATCTTCTCCTGTTACTTCTGCGCGGATTTTTGCCTCAAGTTCATCCATTAAATCTGGATTGTCGAATAATAAGGCTTTAACGGCATCTCTACCTTGTCCTAATTTCGTTTCGCCATAGCTAAACCAAGAACCTGCTTTTTTGATGATACCATATTCAACACCTAAATCGATGATTTCGCCTACTTTAGAAATACCTTCACCGAAGATAATATCAAATTCCGCGATACGGAATGGAGGTGCTACTTTATTTTTTACAATTTTCACTTTGACACGGTTACCCGATACTTCGTCAGAGTCTTTGATTTGTGATGTACGGCGGATATCTAAACGTACAGAAGCGTAGAATTTTAATGCATTACCACCTGTTGTTGTTTCTGGGTTACCGAACATTACACCAATTTTTTCACGCAATTGGTTAATGAAAATACAACAACAGTTTGTTTTTGAAATTGTACCTGTTAACTTACGCAAAGCCTGAGACATCAAACGAGCCTGAAGACCCATTTTAGAATCACCCATTTCACCTTCGATTTCACCTTTTGGTACTAAAGCTGCAACAGAGTCAATAACGATGACGTCGATTGCACCTGAACGGATAAGGTTGTCTGCAATTTCTAGGCCCTGCTCGCCATTATCTGGTTGAGAAATCAATAAGTTTTCTACATCCACACCTAACTTTTGAGCATAATATTTATCAAAAGCATGTTCCGCGTCAATGATAGCTGCAATACCACCTTTTTTCTGTGCTTCGGCAACAATGTGTGTTGCTAAAGTAGTTTTACCTGAAGATTCAGGTCCGTAGATTTCAATGATACGGCCTTTTGGCACACCGCCAATTCCTAAAGCAATATCCAAACCTAAAGATCCTGTAGAAATTGCCTCGATTGGCTCAACCGCAGTATCTCCTAACTTCATAATTGAACCTTTTCCAAAGTTCTTTTCCAATTTATCTAACGTCAGCTGTAAAGCTTTTAGTTTATCTGTGTTGCTCATATTTTTAGTATATATTTCTCAAAATTAAAAATAAAAAATCATAAACCAAATATTTTCACTAAAAAAATTAGTTTTTTGTTTCGGGGATCTCTGAAACACTTTTTATATGGTGATTTTTCTCAAAGTATTTGCACATATAGGTGATAGGGCATTTCTCGCAAAGGGGTTTTCGGGCCAGGCATATATAACGTCCATGCAAGATAAGCCAGTGATGGGCAATGGCAATGGTATCTTTGGGCAGATTTTTTACCAGCTGTTTTTCCACAGCCAATGGCGTCGTTGCCCGATAGGTTAGCCCAAGACGGTTGGCAACACGAAAAACATGTGTATCTACAGCCATCGCGGGATTATGATAAACAACAGAAGAGATCACGTTAGCAGTTTTTCGACCTACCCCAGGGAGTTTCACAAGTTCCTCAATTTTTTCCGGTACAATATTGTCAAATTTTTCTATCAGCATCTGGGCCATTCCAACAAGGTGTTTGGCCTTATTGTTTGGATAGCTTACGGACCGTATATAGCTAAATACCTCGTCCACGCTGGAAGCGGCCAAACTATGTGCATCCGGGTAGCGCGCAAACAATTTGGGCGTGACCTGGTTGATCCTCTTGTCGGTGCATTGGGCGGATAAAATAACAGCGACCAGTAATTCAAACGGATTACTATAGTTGAGTTCTGTCTGTGCGTCAGGACTATTTTTGGAGAAATAGTCTACAAAAGCCTTGTATCGTTCTTGTTTTAACATTGGTTCAAAACTAGCCAAAATTTCCATCAAAAAAGAAATTTTGAAGTACAGTGAAAGGAGTTGCTTTCCGTAACCGCGACAATTTAAATGGAGCGATGATAGATGTCAATAGCCGGTACATCGGGAATAATGGGATTTTAGATCGCAAAGCGCATGACAAGTGATAACCATTTAAGGTTCCAGCTAAGTAGGGGGGTAAATTGGGGTAAAAAATAAGGCCTAATCGCTAGACTAGGCCTTTCTTTTTTCCATTTGTTTGGAATATGCCAAGATATTCTCAATACTTCTTTTGCTTGGATTAAGCAACATTTTTGGTAATTGAAGTTTCAATTCATTTTCTATGTCCTCGTCTGTCATTACCTTCTCGTTTTGGGTTAGCAAATTTTGAACTTCATTTTCTGATTGGGTAAAGTTTTCTACCATAAGCATCCTGTGTTTTGTCTCTGTAAGTTAATTAATTAAACGGACAAAAGATAGTTTTGGTATAAAAAACGAGAAAATATTTATTTTTTCTTTTTGTTGGTATATTCTTCTGCTTTGATGATGGCATTATAGGCATTGACAATCCCCCCAGTGACAGAAATGTCTGCTAGCCGTACGGTTTTTGTGCTGTCTTCCCCGACTTTCACCTGCACAAGTTGATCCGGCCTTTCTACCGATTCCATAATAATCTGTTTGGTTTCAACAGCACTCAAATTTGGATAATAGGAGCGGATCATTGCAGCTAGACCGGCGACAACAGGTGCGGCCATACTCGTGCCTTGTTCTTCTTTATACTTGGAATCCGGTACTGTGGAGTTGATATGGACGCCGGGAGCGAAAACATCAACCGTTTTTTTGCCATAATTGGAAAAATCGGCCAGCAGCTCATTGTCCAGATGAAGGCCCGTTGCGCCTACGGTGATCCAGGCCTGAGCAACCCCAGTCGTATCACCTTTTGCGTCCGTATAATATTTCATTGGAAAATTAGGCTCTATGTCATTATCTTCACTGTCATTTCCTGCAGCATGGATCATCAACACATCTTTTGATTCCGCGTATTTGATCGCGTCGTCTACCGTTTGTTTGTTATAGGCATAACCTTTTCCAAAGCTCATGTTAAGTACTTTGGCGCCGTTGTCTGCGGCATAACGAATTGCATTTGCCACATCTTTATCGCGCTCATCACCATCAGGGACGAGTCTAACGGTAAGTATCTTAACATTGTCTGCTACACCATTGATACCTATATTATTATTGCGTTTTGCACCTATGATTCCGGCTACATGGCTGCCATGCAAAGCATCCGGACCCTTTACGTCAGCATTGCCGTAGTGTCGCTCTGAAGCATCTTCGTAGTTGTCTCCAACGATAGGACGTGAATCGTAGTCTTTATTTAGATGATAGTCAACTTGGTTGTTGAAATATTTCGCACCTTCGGTAATATCATTGAAAAATTTAATAAAGCCACCGTTCTGGATCTCGTCCTTTGCATAGCCAAGCGCAATGCGTTGTGTGTTTGTCGTTGCTTTGAAATTGTCTATATCTTCTGGCGTGATGTCTTCTGGTTTCTTGCCGATTTCACGAACGACAGCATCTATGTTGCGTTTGAGCGCATCATAGGAAAACTGTCCCATCTTAGCTTCTTCCAGTTTGTTTTTATATTCGACGACCATCTTTTGATAGCTAGCGAAAGCTTTTCGAGCTTTTTCATTGAGCTCAGTAGCAGCGGTAATATTTGCAAACTTTTTGTCCAATACCCTAAGCTGTCTTGTCAATTCCAGGTTGTCAAACTGTACATCCTTACCATCGGCATTTCCAATAAAGTTCCAACCATATTTATCATTGATATAGCCATTACCATCATTATCTATACCATTTGCAAGACTATCTTTCGCATTGATCCAGACGACGTTTTTGAGATCCTCGTGATATACATCAACGCCACCATCCAGTACCCCCACAATGACAGGGGTTGATTTTCGGCCTTTCAATAAAGTCTTATAGGTTTTTTCAGTGCTGATGCCCATTACCCCATCCGTTTTATAATCCAGGTTAAACCAGTTTGCTGGAATGGTATCGGATTGCCCGAAAGAGATAAGCGGCAATGAGCCCAAAGCGATTAGATATAGTGATTTCTTTAAATTCATATGTAAATAGTTATTCACGTCTGTTTGTTTTAAATTGTGTTCATGAGCTCGTTGCACTCGGTTATTCACTTGTGTTTATTTAAATTGTGTTCATACGTGTGCTAGCCCGTTTATTCCCGACTATAGAGGATAGCAAAGATAATGCTAATGACTCTTTTGAACTGTTAATTTTTATTAAAAGTGCTTATAATCGACATCCTTAGTCAAACTTTTAACGAAATATCTTAAATTCAAAGCATTTCTAAAAATGATCTTGTTTTATTTGGATCATCCAAATAACATGATGCCAAAAATAGTATGAATAGAATAGTATAAAAGAAAACGAATGCAACAACATAAGAAAATACATTGGCCTAAAGTGATGGCCCCAAAGGCAGCTGTTTATCCCCATATCAGAAAGATACACGATGACACTGTTCAAGATGATTATTACTGGATGATTGATTACTTTAAAAAGGGTGATAGATCGCAGGAGGTTATCGAGTATCTGGAAAAAGAGAATGCTTATACCAACTCGATGCTTGAAGATACTGCCGAGCTGCAGGAAAATCTATTTCATGAATTAAAATCCCGTATTAAAGAAAAGGACGAGTCGGTGCCCTATTATAAAAACGGTTACTACTATTATAGCCGAACTGAAGAGGGAAACCAATACTTTAAGTTCTGTCGTAAGAAAGGTACGCTTGAGGCTGAGGAAGAATTGTTGTTGGATATTGACCGGCTTGCGGATGGACATGCATACTATACAGCAAAGGGGTTTTCGGTCAGCCCGGACAATCGTTTGCTTGCTTTTAGTGTGGATACCGTTTCCCGAAGAGAATATACCATTTATATAAAGAATCTGGAGACGGGAGAAATCTATCCCGATCAAATAAAGAATACCGAGGGTGCAGCAATCTGGGGAAATGACAATCTTACACTTTTTTATACCGCTAAGAATCCTGTGACTTTGCTCAGTGAAAAGATTATGCGGCATGTATTGGGCAGCGACCCGGCAGCGGATGTGCTGGTCTATGAGGAAAAAGATAACACAAATTATATCGCAGTCGGTAAATCGAAAAATGGAAAATATATTATCATCAATTCCGAAGGAACCTTGTCCTCGGAAATCTGGTTGTTGGATGCTGATTTTCCGCAGACTGAATTTCGCGTCTTTCAGCCAAGGATGCAAGATGTACTTTATTCTGTCATTGCCTTGGAAGACAGGTTCTTAATTCTGACTAATGACGAGGCTATCAATTTTAGCATCATGCAATGTCCCTTAGACCAGACGGAGCGTAGCAACTGGCAGACATTTATGGGCCATCGCCCAGATGTGCTGGTGAGTGATATCGAAGAGTTTAAGGACTTTCTGGCGATTGCTGAACGAAAAAATGGACTAACTCAATTGGCCATTTATAACTTAAGTAGTCAGCAGCAACATTACTTGGATTTTGGAGAAGTGGCCTATACAGTATATCCGGCCATAAATGTGGAATATAATAGCCAGAAGTTGCGATATGGTTACACCTCTCTAGTGACGCCGAGTTCGGTTTATGAGTATGATATGGCCGACCAACAGAAAGTCTTATTAAAGCAACAGGAGGTTTTGGGCGGATATGACCAAACGGCCTATATCACGGAACGTATTTTTGCCACGGCAAGAGACGGTGTTCAGGTGCCGATATCTATTGTTTACAAGAAAGGAACCAAACTTGATGGTACAGCACCGTTGCTGCAATATGCGTATGGTTCCTATGGAGCTTCGATGGATCCTACTTTTTCAAGCAATCGGCTGAGTTTACTGGATCGCGGATTTATCTATGCTTTGACACATATTAGAGGTGGTGAGGAAATGGGGCGTCAATGGTATGAAGATGGAAAAATGATGCATAAGATGAATACCTTTTACGATTTTGTGGATTGTGGTAAATATCTGATAGAACGTCATTATTGTACATCGGAACATCTCTATGCTCAGGGAGGTAGTGCTGGAGGTCTGTTAATGGGGGTCGTTGCTAACATTGCACCTGAGCAATATCATGGTATCATAGCTCAGGTACCGTTTGTGGATGTCGTGAATACTATGTTGGATGACACAATACCATTGACCACAAATGAGTATGATGAATGGGGAAATCCGAATGAAAGTGAGGCTTATTTCTATATGAAAGCATATTCTCCTTACGAAAATATTGAGGCAAAGGAATATCCCAATTTATTGGTGACAACTGGGCTTCACGATAGTCAAGTGCAATATTTTGAACCGGCGAAATGGGTGGCCAAACTGAGGGCAACCAAAACTGGAGATACGGTCTTATTGTTAAAGACCGATATGGACTACGGACATGGCGGAGCATCCGGAAGGTTTGATTATTTAAAGGAAATCGCCTTGGAGTATGCTTTTCTATTTAAATTAGAAGGTATCATCCAGGATCATGCTCAACAATAAAAAAAGCGGCACTAGCCGCTTTTTTTATTGTTGAGCATGATTAATACTATCCTGCTGTTTTTGTAGACGCTCTTCCCGCTCGATCTCTCTGGAATCGATCTGGTGCTGTTGATAATTGTCCATGGCCACTTTACTGGCTTTTTGTGATACATAGATTGCCAATACGGCAACAATCGTAATAATCGCTATTCCCCAGGCATATTTATGTTTGTCCTGTTTGACGAGCCAATACATAAAGATAATGTAAGGGACTGCAAAAATAATATAGAAAATTAAACTCGGTGACATACTATTCTCCTTTAAATGATCCGTACAAAAGTATCGTTTTTGACCAAAAATAACGAACCCATAGAAAAAACAGCAATTTCAATTGATAAAGCCTTAAACCTTTATCCGTTTTATTGTCAAATTAATATCGTTAATGGGCGTGGTCCATTACCGCATTGTTAATAATTAATTGCTTGAAAATGAAGCTTACATGAAGGTTTTGATAGCATATTGTAAATTTTTAATTTTTGCAAAAAATCGATGAGAATATTGTGGAAAAGAAAAAAATATTTTTATACATTTGCATCGTCAGAAACAATTGACAGCGCATAGAGAAATGAAGCAGAACAAAAAAA
>JALAGS010000170.1 GCA_022712315.1 Sphingobacterium sp.
AAACTGAATATAACACATATACTATATGAATAACAAATTATACTCTACATTAAGGGTGTTAGGTATTGTTCCAACAATGCTTTTTTCAGCATCTTTATTGCACGCGCAAACCAACCAGATAAAGGGAACGGTTGTAGACGCTAAAACCAAAGCTCCTATTCCAGGTGCCACAATCAAAGTATTGGGTACTTCCAACGCAAGTTCTACGGATGTTAAAGGTGCATTCCAGATCAATGTCGACGACAAAAACCGTGTATTGAATATCAGTACTGTCGGTTATGAAAATAAGACAGTCACATTAGGACCTGGAGAAACGACAGTAACAGTAAGCCTAGATGAACAGACACAGCAACTGGAAAGTGTGGTTGTTACTGCTTTGGGTATTAGCCGTGCACAGAAATCATTAACATACTCTACACAACAGGTGAGTGGTGACGAATTAAACAAAGTTAAAAGCACCAACTTGGCCAATAATTTAAATGGTAAAGTCGCGGGTGTTAACATCGCCTCTAGCTCTTCTGGACCAGGTGGTTCAGCAAAAGTTATTTTGCGTGGTAACAAATCGGCCTCCGGCAACAACCAGGTACTTTACGTTGTCGATGGGGTTCCGATCAACAACCAGACCTTAGCTAGCCAACCAGACAACGTCTTCGGTGGACAGCGTGACGGTGGCGACCCTATTTCATTGATCAATCCAGAAGATATCGAAAACATCTCTGTATTGAAAGGTGCGTCTGCAGCGGCATTATATGGTAGCCAAGCTGCCAACGGCGTTATCTTGGTGACAACAAAATCAGGCAAGCAAGGCCGCACAACGATCAATTTCTCATCAAGTGCGCAGATCGAACAAGCTGTATCGACACCGAAATTCCAAAGCCAGTACGGACAAGGTTCAGGTGGTAAAAACAGTAACACGAGTGTATTTAGCTGGGGAGACAAAACCAATGGTGCTAACTATGACAATGTAGGTGAATTTTTCCGCACAGGTAGCAACTTCACCAATTCATTGACATTATCCGGAGGTAACGAAAAAAATCAAACGTACTTCTCTTACGCCAATACCCTTGCTAAAGGTATACTTCCAGAAAATGACCTGATGCGTCACAATTTCAATCTCAAGGAAAGTGCTTCATTCTTTGATAATAAGTTGACCGTTGAAGGAAGCGCCAACTACATTACCCAAAAATTGGATAATGCGCCTACTTCGGGTTTTTATTATAACCCATTGGTTGGAACCTACCTATTGCCTCGAAGCTTAAATATTGCGGATTATAAAAATTACGAAACCTTCAACACAAGCCGTAATCTTTATGATCAAAACTGGTTTACACTTTCGGATGACGAGACAACTCAACAAAATCCATGGTGGATTATGAACCGTAATTCAACACGTTCTACACGCAACCGCCTACTCCTAAACGGTAGTGCCAAATACAAAATTGCGCCGTGGATCAGCGTACAGGCCCGTGGTAGTGTAGACCGTACCAGCGAAGTATGGGACAGAAAAGCTTATGCCGGCACGCAACATATTTTAGCGCGTGAAAATGGAGCTTATAGCTATACCAATACCACGATCACGCAACAATATGGTGATTTGACCGCCAACATGAACTTTAATATTGGCGATAAATTACAGATCACAGGGTTGGTAGGAACAAGTATCACCGACTGGAAAACAGAAGGCACAGATTTTACCAGCGGTAAAGATGGACTCAAAGTTCCCAATCAATTCTTTATTCAGAATACCAATACTCCGGTTACTTCGACATTGTCTGCAAACCGAAGACAATTGCAGTCAGTATTTGCATCTGCTAACTTAGCCTATGACAACTGGATTTATTTGGATCTGACTTCACGTTGGGATTGGTCAAGCACATTGGCCTATACACCGCAAAACCCATACGCTTATCCATCGGTCGGTTTGGGCATCGTCTTGAATGACAAACTTAATCTTCCCGAATTTGTGAATATGGCCAAAATCCGTGGTTCCTACGCAAAAGTCGGAAATGATCTTCCTCCTTATACCACATTGCTTACTAACCGGGTAGACCCTTACGCGGTACTAACAGTCAATGATATTGCATTCTTGAAAGAATTAAAGCCAGAGAAAACAGCTTCCTTGGAGATTGGTACGGAATGGCGCATGTGGAATAACCGTCTGAATGTTGACGTGACTTATTACAAAACAAACACCACTAATCAATTTTTCAAAATTGCAGCTGGAAATGCATCCCTCAACAACATGTATGCGGTTAATGCCGGAGACATTCAAAATCAAGGGGTAGAAGCGTTGGTATCATTGGATGCGATCAGAAATGACGATTTCAAATGGACGACCAGCCTCAACTTTACGTACAATAAAAACAAAATCGTAAAACTTGCTGACGGTATCTCCGAATTTACACTAACAGGTGAGGGACGTAATAATTTTGCATCCAAATTGCAAGTTGGTGGTTCGTTCGGTGACATCTATGGGCAGGACTTCGTTCGTGACGACCAAGGAAGAATCCTTATCTCTGAGGACGGTATTCCACAGAAAAACAACAACTATACCAAACTTGGGAATTCAAACCCAATCTGGCAAATGGGCTGGAACAACAGTTTTAATTACAAAAATTTCAACTTAAGCTTCTTGATCGACGGTAAATTTGACTACCAAGTGATGTCCGTGACACAAGCATTGCTTGATGGATATGGTGTCTCGAAAGCTAGTGGCGACGCTCGTGCGAATGGAGGGGTTAATATCAATGGTGTTACACCAAGCGGAAAAGCCGTAACAACAGTAGATGCCGAAAAATGGTATACTTCTACTGCCGGTATGGGTCCTGTTAGCAGCCAATATATTTATGACGGAACAGTGGTGAGATTGCGTGAATTGACTTTCGGCTATGACTTCAATATTAAAGACAGTTTCTTCAAAAAACTGCGTGTAAATGCTGTCGGAAGAAACCTATTCTATATTTCGAAAAAGGCTCCATTCGATCCTGAAGTAACAATGTCTACGGGTAATTCCTTAAGTGGTGTGGATATCTTTATGATGCCAGCAACACGTAACTATGGTCTTACGCTAAATGCAACTTTCTAAACGGCCCATGATGAAGTATCCATGTCTAAAAATACATATACCGTAAAAATGGCAAGGATATTCCATTTAGTCTTAAAATACAAACGATTAACAGATGAAATTTAACATAAAAAATATATCCAAGTTCTCACTCGCTTTTTTAATGATTGGCGGCACCTTAAGTAGCTGTACCAAGAATTTTGAGGACTATAACAAAAATAACATTGGCGTTACGGATGAGGATTTAAAAGGTGATGGTCAAGATCTTGTGATTTTCTTACGAAATGCACAGATGTCTATTTATAATTTCTCAGGCGCAGGAGATCCTAACTCTTATCAGGTACAACAAAATCTGAACGCCGACGTATTTTCAGGCTTCTTCATGTCTCCTACACCTTTTAATAGTGGACAGAATAACCTGAATTATGCCATGGTTAACGGATGGAATGGAGAACCATTTAAGGTGTTATACCTTAACGTCATCAAATCCATTGAAAAACTAAAAAGCAATGGACTTGCAGAAACCTATCCAGCACTATGGGGTTCGGCATTGGTCATCAAAGTAGAAGCGGCCAGTCGTGTTACAGATATCTATGGTCCTATTCCTTATAGTAAAGTCGGCACCTCCAATACCGTTCCATACGACAAACAATCCGATGTATACACTGCCTTCTTCAAAGAGCTTGATGAGGCCGTAACAGCGCTGAAATCGTACAAAGCGGATAGTCCAATGGCGGCTAAAATCGACCAGATCGATCTTGTATTTCCAAATACCGATAATCAGGTCCGTTTTAAAAATTGGTTGAAAATTGCCAATTCATTGCGTCTTCGCTTAGCGATGCGTTTGGTTAAAATCGATGCAGCTTTAGCAAAAACACAAGCTGAAAAAGCATTAGACCCTGCCAATGGTGGTGTATTGGAAAGCAATAGCGAAAACTTCAAAATCACTGTACCGGCAGATGGAACCTATAGCAATCCGCTTTGGTTTATTTCCAAAAACTGGGCCGATACACGTATCAATGCGACACTTTCGTCTTATATGACCGGATTGAATGACCCACGTATCTCTAAATACATGGCGCCTGTTATTAAGGACGCAACGACAACAGCTTTCGCTGGTAAATACATCGGAATCCGTGCCGGTGCAGAAGGTATCGAAAAGGATAAATACCAAAAGCTATCAGCTTTGAATACCGAAGGCACAACACCTACTTTCGTTGCGACAACGGCACCGATATTAATGACTGCAGCTGAGGTTTACTTCCTTCGTGCGGAAGCAGCTTTGAGGGGTTGGAACAATGCGGGCGGAACAGCCCAATCACTGTATGAAAAAGGGGTGGAAACTTCCTTCACACAATGGGGTGTAACATCGGGTCTAAGTACTTACCTCAATGACAACACAAGCAAAGCAGCAGCTTACGAGGATCCGTTCAATGCGAAGAATAACGCAGCTTCACCAAGTGCACTTACCATCAAATGGGATGATGCGGCTACCAACGAAGTAAAATTGGAACGTATTATCACACAAAAATGGCTGGCGATCTTCCCTGAAGGACAAGAAGCTTGGAGTGAATTCCGCCGCACGGGATATCCACGTCTATTCCCAGTTGTTGTCAACAATAGCGGCGGACTGATCGATACTAAAATACAGATCCGTCGTTTACCGTTCCCGCAAAATGAATACAATACCAATGCAGCCGAAGTACAATCTGCAATCTCCTTGTTGGGTGGACCTGACAACGGTGGTACCAGACTTTGGTGGGATGTAAATAAGGGTAATTTCTAATCAAGAGATCATCCGGGATAAATTCTCAAACGGGGCTATTCAAAACTTGGATAGCCCCGTTTTTATATAATTTTTCTATCCTATTCAACGCAAGCTCCCAATGTACCTTTATTTTTACCGCCCACTTCGATATGAACCTGCTCGACTAAAAAGTCACCAGTCTGGGGTTCGGATACTTCCAGTCCTGCATGAATGTTGTTTTAAAACTACATTTTAATCACCATATTGTTGTTTCAAACCTGCAAAATAACAGAAATCAACTGCAAGTGAACTCAAAATCAAATTTCTCTTAACAAAAACTTAATAGAGCTTCCCTGTAGCAGAGATCAAGAATTACCCGTTCGATTAAAAAAACCAAGAAGAATATTATGAAAAATCTCTCAATTTTGAGTATCACGACCCTCCTGGCATGTTGCATGCTATTTGTTGTTTGTAAATCGGAGTCACATTTAGAAAACCCCTACAAGAACAAAACAGAAAAAGAACTCGAATCCCTATCCAATGAAAAATACAGTAAAATCATTGCCTTTGCCAGCCCTAAAGCATGTGGTGATGCGACGGAATGGGAAATAATAGAATTGCAGACAGTCTGCGGAAAAAGTTACATCCCCTACCACAAATGCGTTGACAAAACAACCTTGCAAAATATGATCAATGACAACAACCGGCTGATGGAAATATACCAGCCAATGATGGCGCCCAGAATAAATTGTATTCCTTATCGCAAGCCATTGGGCGTGATCTGTAAAGAAGGAAAAGCAGAGATTAAATTCGAAGAGCCTGTTCGAAATTAACAGCTGTAGGCGAGTACACACCCATAAAAGTATAAATTTTTCGTAATTTAGCCATTCAAGAAGAATGGCTGAATTAAGTTTAATTACCCCCATAGAATACCTCAAAGGTGTAGGCCCACAAAAGGCAGATGTACTCAAAAAGGAGCTACAGGTATTTACCATTGGTGATCTATTGACACAGTACCCCTTCCGTTATATCGACCGTACGGAGTTCCATAAAATCCGGAAACTTCATCCCGATATGATGGCCGCCCAGGTCTTGGGCCGTCTGGTTTCTTTACAGCTCGTGGGCGAGAATAGAACGAAACGGCTTGTCGGCTCTTTCAAAGATGAAACCGGCTCCATGGAACTGGTCTGGTTTCAGTCCATCCCATGGCTTCAAAAATCATTGAAAGTCGGGTCTGCTTATATTATTTATGGTAAGCCGAGCGAATTCAATGGCCAATTATCGATTACCCACCCCGAAATGGATCTGTATAATCCGCAGGTAAAACAGATCGGCAATATGAGTTTACAGCCGGTTTATTCATCGACAGAAAAACTCAAAAAGTTTAATCTGGATACCAAGGGAATCCAACGCTTACAACAGACTGCATTGGAAACCGTATTCCGTAGTATTGACGAATCGCTCCCCCAGGATGTGCTTGCTAAACATCGTCTCATTTCCAGGCAACAGGCTTTCGCTTCCATCCATTTTCCAAGCGATCAAAAGGAGCTGAACCAGGCCATCAAACGCATCAAATTTGAAGAGCTATTTTTTATTCAGCTGAAGCTGCTCAACAACAAGCAGCTCAACACACAGAAATTTAGAGGCCAGCGGTTCAATAAAGTCGGTGAAAAATTCAACACGTTCTTTAACGAGCGCCTTCCATTTCCTTTAACAGGAGCGCAGAAACGCGTTGTAAAGGAAATCCGCATAGATACCAATACAGGTGCGCAGATGAACCGCCTGGTACAGGGCGATGTAGGTTCCGGGAAAACAGTTGTTGCCCTCATGAGCATGCTGCTTGCTGTCGACAATGGATTTCAGGCCTGTATGATGGCTCCTACAGAAATCCTGGCGACACAGCATTATCATGGACTAAAGCAGCTCGTGGGCGATGACATCGTCAATATCAAGCTACTTACAGGATCCACAAGCACAAAGGAACGCCGTTTGATCCACCAGGCACTGGAAGATGGCAGCTTAGATATTTTAATTGGCACCCACGCCCTGATCGAGGATAAGGTACAGTTCAAGAACCTAGGCTTCGTTGTTATTGACGAACAACACCGCTTTGGCGTGGAACAACGGGCCAAACTCTGGCGCAAGAATGTCATCCCACCACACATGTTGGTCATGACAGCGACGCCAATTCCACGGACATTAGCCATGACCATGTACGGTGACTTGGACATTTCCGTGATAGACGAATTACCTGCTGGGCGTAAACCGATTAAGACTGTTCACTTTTTTGAAAGCTCCCGTTTACGGATGTTTGGTTTTATGCGCGAGGAGATCGCCAAGGGCAGACAGGTCTATGTGGTATATCCCCTCATCAAGGAGAGCGAAAAACTGGATTTGATCTATCTGGAAGCAGGCCTGGAAAACTTACAGCGTGAATTTCCCCTCCCGCAGTACAAGATCAGTATTGTTCATGGCAAGATGCCTGTAAAGGACAAAGACTTTGAGATGCAGCGCTTTGTCAAACACGAAACACAGATTATGGTAGCCACAACCGTGATTGAGGTGGGGGTCAATGTACCTAATGCGTCGGTGATGGTCATTGAAAATTCTGAACGTTTTGGACTATCCCAGCTACACCAATTGCGGGGTCGCGTAGGCCGCGGAGCCGAACAGTCTTTCTGTATCCTGATGTCGGGCAATAAGCTGAGCAAAGAAGGACGATTAAGACTGGATACCATGGTGCGTACCAATGACGGATTTGAAATCGCCGAGGTGGATCTGCAGCTCCGTGGGCCAGGCGATATATCGGGCACACAGCAGTCAGGTGTTCTCGACCTTAAAATGGCAAACCTAGCCACAGATCAAGCGCTGCTCACCGAGTGCCGCAACACCGTTATCGAAATCTTCAAAGAAGACCCCACGCTCCAAAGCGAAAAGAATTATTTGCTCCGAAGCTTCCTCGCAAGAAAATCAGATGGTATCGCCTGGGACAAGATTTCTTAACCGCATGTCATTTTCGAAATAAAAAATGGGGCCAACAAATAAATCGATAACGTGTTTAAGTGAATAAACAGAGCACATTGGAATCTAAAGGCCGCTCGTCAACATAAATAGGATACGAATTATTTTTATTAGCTCTTGAAGACAATTTATCTTTTTTGTATATAAAACCAAATTTATTTACTTTTGCATCATTATGAACATGATATAGAAACATATCCCTTCTTTTACTAGGCAAAAGATGGCGACCGAACGCTTACATATTTTGAGTTGCCCTGGTAAGCAAATCACAGGAAATTTATTGGTTAATGAAGAATTATGTCATAATCGGCATCAGTCTTGTGTGGTGTACAAACGCATAAATTCTTAAATTTACCTTCTCAAACAAAAACCGGGCTTGCGAGCTCATTGAAAATAATTAAAAGGTGAACGTATAACAAGCGATAGGCGAGAGCTCACATTTCATAGCGTAATGACCTACCGACTTCACTTGAAAGACTTAATAGTACAAAATGGCCAGAATTAAAATACACGATACAGCAATAAAACCCGAAACAGCCGTCTTGGTGAGTGTTATCACCCCAAGCGTGACGGAGACAAAAGCAAAGGAATATCTGGAGGAACTTGAATTTTTGGTGCAGACCGCCGGTGGCGAGACCAAAGGCATGTTTACACAGAAACTGGGTTTCCCGGACCGTGCTACCTTTGTCGGTAGCGGAAAGCTGGAAGAAATAAAAGCCTACGTTGAAGCAGAGGAAATTGACATCGTTGTTTTCGACGATGAACTTTCACCTTCGCAGTTGCGTAATATTGAAAAAGAACTGAAACGCAAGATATTGGACCGCTCCAATCTTATTCTGGATATCTTTGCCCGACATGCCAAAACCGCGCAGGCAAAAACACAGGTTGAATTGGCACAGCTGCAATATCTTTTACCACGTCTTACCCGCATGTGGACCCACTTAGAGCGTCAGCGCGGGGGTATTGGTATGCGCGGTCCGGGTGAGTCACAGATCGAGACCGATAGACGGATCATTCTGGACAAGATTTCCTTGTTCAAAGAACGCCTGAAAGCAATCGACAAGCAAAATGAAACACAGCGTAAAAACCGCGGCGAGATGATCCGTGTGGCCTTGGTAGGCTATACAAACGTCGGAAAATCGACGATCATGAATATGATCTCCAAGTCTGACGTTTTGATCGAGAATAAACTTTTCGCAACACTGGATACAACAGTTCGCAAGGTTGTCATCGACAATCTCCCATTCCTGCTTTCAGATACGGTTGGTTTTATCCGCAAACTGCCTCACCATCTGGTAGAATGTTTTAAATCCACACTGGATGAAGTTAGAGAAGCAGACGTACTGATCCATGTGGTCGACATCTCACACCCCAACTTTGAGGATCATATCCAGGCGGTAAACGAAACATTGAAGGATATTAAAGCGTTGGACAAACCAGTAATTACAGTATTCAATAAAATTGATCTTTATAAACCCGCGATTGAAGAAGGACACGATGGCGAGGAAATCGAGGTAACATTGGATGATTTCCGTAATTCCTGGATGGCAAAAAATTCAGATCCAGCAATCTTCCTGTCAGCAATAAACAAGACGAACATCGAAGAGTTCAAACAAAAACTTTACGATATCATTGTGAAAATGCACAATGAACGCTACCCATACAATAACTTATTGTATTAATTTTGACAAACTTGATGTGAACGGGCACAAAGCCTGTTCGCATCTAAAAAAAATAAGAGATGAATAAAGAGGTGCAGTTTCAAGATTGGGGCCTTGTTGATTACCAAGAAGCCTGGGACAGACAAGAATCTATCTTTAAGGGAGTATTGGACATCAAACATGACAATAGGGTCAATGCAGTAACCACCAGTACCCCAAATTACTTAATCTTTACAGCGCATCCCCATGTTTATACCTTAGGGAAAAGCGGGCACGAGGAATACTTGCTCTTAGACGAGAAAGGACTGGAAGAGAAAGATGCCAAATTCTACAAAATCAACCGCGGCGGTGATATTACCTATCACGGTCCGGGCCAGATTGTCGGCTATCCGATACTGGATCTCGACAACTTCTTTACGGATATCCATTTGTATCTGCGTACACTGGAAGAAGCTATCATATTGACCTGTGCGGATTATGGTATCGAAGCAGGGAGATATCCCGGGTTTACGGGAGTATGGATAGAACCGGATAAACCAACTGCACGCAAGATCTGTGCAATGGGCGTGCGTGCTTCACGCTGGGTGACCATGCATGGCTTTGCATTCAATGTCAATACAGATCTTGATTATTTCGGCAACATCATTCCTTGCGGCATTGACGATAAGGATGTAACGTCTTTAAAACGGGAGCTTGGCAAAGAAGTTGATATGGAAGACGTGAAAGGGAAACTTAAAGGCCATATTGCCCAACTCTTTGAAATGCAAATAGTGTAATTTAAGTTTTCAATAACATACAAAGGCCCTTTGAAAGCGGAATTTAATCTCCTTTCAAAGGGCCTTACTTTTTTGAGCATCCCTGTTCCTCCTAGTTAATCCCCCCCTACTAAAGACACAAACGAGGGACATTTTCAGGCACTTGGAGGTCTTTACGCGACCCCGACGCTATTTCCGAATATCAACAATAATACATACACTCATAGCTGGCCAGTCTTCCATCAACAAATCTGAAAATAAATAATCCTGCATCGCCATTTTGAATATAGAAAGTATGTGGCGTTGAAATCCAGTCTGCCGAAAGCAGTTCACCAAAGTGGTTTACAAAGTCTCTTTCTGCATAATTGGCATCCATCCGCTGGTTACCCAACACAATAGCTTCACCCGCACTAAAAAATAGCTTATACAAGGTTCCAACCACTTTGCCTTTATAATTTTCTTCAAAGGCAACGATCATATTCGGTGTTTTATAATAATACCGCGGCTCCCAGCCACATTCGGGCATATCGGGGATTTCGGTAACCCGCTGCAGCGCCAGTTGCTTCATTTGTCCATCTGTGATTTTACCATCAAATAAAGACACTCCTTTCCATTCGAAATGGAAGTTTAAGGCCTTCAGTTTCTTTGCGTACACTTCGGACTGGAACTCATGTTGAAATTTATCGGCCATTAACAGTTCAAAATCGATATCAATCTTGGGGTCCACTTTTCCCGCTTTGTCGTAAGATTCCTTCCAATAGGTAAGCGCCTGTTTTAACTTAGAATACTTCGTCCAGCCGATTTCACGTAGACGGCCTGCCTGTATCAGTTCTTCCTCCTGGTTCTTCCCTTTGACAGCCAAATATTCTTTAAGGACCTTGTCATAGCTTAACTCAGCACCCAAAAATTTCATCTGAACGTACTCCGGATTTTCATGGAAGTGGTCTCCGATGTAGACCCATCCATCTGTGTAGAGCGGCACATAATCGATACATACCATTTCATTGAGCCCCACCCTACGCACAGCGGTACTTGTGGTATTGGGTGCCTTACGCACGCGCAATTGCGAGACCTGTACATAGAAATGTGGGCATTGAGCGCCTTCGGTTCCGCGATAGAAATATTGTTGCGGTTCTCCGGGAGACCTTTTCCCATCCATAGCACTTTTCAACGGCTGACGGTCTATAAAACCGATATCCCCATTATTCACCTGCACTTTGTACTGCGTATTGGTGGAGTCCAACAGATACACAGGTGCCTCTGTCGGAAAAACTCCCAAGAGGTCTTTATTATTTCCTGCTTCACGGAAAAGGTGCCCCCATGTTGAGGTATAAAGTGGCCGTTGGCCTGCAGATTGTGCTACTGCGTGATGCACAAACCAACTAAAAAACCAGAGTATGAGTAATCCTTTTTTTGACATAAAATTAATTCTTTGAATACATGACTAGTGGTCGCTCCATTGCGATCAACAGCAGGGAATATCCCTTTTACAAATGTACCAGAAGCCTTCCCAGTTGCCAGTTAAACAAACACCTTTTCGATAACCAAATTAAACAAAAAAGGGGCCAATGAAATCACGGGAATCAGGTATTTTTTTGGGTAGGGAACGATCAGATGTATAAACTACCGGATGTCATTATTTGCGTTGCAGTAAACTTACCTGACCTTCCAATGAGAGGATGGTCTTTTCTTGTGCCTTGACAGTTTGCTCTAAGGCATTGACCAGCTGCTTATAAATACCAAGACCTTCGGCAGTGACATGAGCTGTTTCGGCAGGTAGAGCACTGAGCGTCCCCTTCTCATCCTTTCGCATCATAGTCCCTTCACCCATGAGCAACCAGGCTGGACTAATGTCAGGATGTTTGGACAATATAGCCACCATAGCATCTGAACTGAGTGCAGTATTTTTCTGCCCTCCCTTAAAGTTTGCATAGGAAAGTTGCACATCTTTGAAAAATTCGGTTTTACTGATGCCTTTGGTTTCAGCGATCAGCAGCACACGTTCCTTTACATTCACTTTTTTCCTTTTTAAAAATGTATGGTTTATTTCTTTCTTAACGATTTTATTTCTTGTTCTTGGATCGACAATAATCGCTCCAACGAAATAATTGTCTTCTCCTGAGATTTAATTGTGATATTTTGTGACGATATAACCTGTTTTAAGGAGTTGACAACGGCATTAGTAAGGCCCTCAATTTCATTTGTCATATAGCCCTCCTTTTCTTCTTCCTGAGCCAGAACAGGTTTTAACATCTCACCTTCACCTTTTAATAGCCACTCCGATGAGTACGCTGGAAATTTTTCAACAATACTCACTAACCACTTTGCCTGTACGTCGGTATTATTGCTTAAAGCACGTGTAAATACACCTCTACTCGCTCCTACAGCAGTTTCAAAGGCTGTTACGCTCAGTCCTTCTCTATCTGCAATAGCTTTAATTCTCGTTAAAAAAGAACTCATAATCAATAATTATCAATATAAAATTTGTTTAATCGAAAATTAGTGTTTAAATTAGCTTTACTATTGATAATTATAAACACAACATTTAATCAAAAGCCTTAAATATGAAACCAGCAAGGCTATAGATCAGTGCACAGATCGTTATGAGCCCTAGCAGCAGTTTCATCAACTTTAAAACATATAATCTGATGAAAAATACGCAAAAGAAACTAAAAGCGAAACATTTTCGCTATTTAAGCCAAGAATACATCGACGATCCGATGAAATATCTCGAGGATTTTTTCGTAAATGGTACAAGAATCGACTATTGGCTCAGGGATGTAAACCTCTTGATCAATATCGCCACGAATCACCAAATGGCAAGTCCCACATGTATCAACAATTATTACATCAAGGAACTCATACAACAGGTCGAAATTGCTTACATCATTTTCAAAAAATGCAACATCCAAATTATAGAGAATCCGCTATTCTTTTTTTCTAAAAAAGCAGATTATTGGAAGTATACTATTGACGGCATTTACACAAACAATGGAATTGAGTCTTCAACAGACAGTATTGCTCGCTTTTTCTCTTATAAAACCCTGCGCCAATGGTACGAGGTATTGGACGATCTATGGATAAAAACCGGTAATGCTGACGACGAATTCATGAGTAACCAGGCCGATGAAATATTAGCTATTTTGGAGCTCATTCAGAGACTAGCAGTTTCACTTGACAAAATCAGGGAAAGTGGAACTCTTCCAGGCACAAAGGATTCCAAAGAGAATCTTAAAGTTAAATCCAAGAATCAACGCATTGAACAAATCGGAGATTCAAAAGATAGCGATATCACCATAACAGAGCATAAGAAAAACCCTGATTTTTATCCTAAAAAGCAAGTTAAAATCCCTTTGTGGTTAGCTCCACAAGCCTTTTCAATGGAAGCTATTCAGTCGTTCTTTATCCATAATTGTCTTGACGGTTGGAGAGAATACATTAAATATTGGCACAGGGCAGCAATCACAGAAAATTGCTCCTGGTCTGCGGGCAGTAATTATAGTAGTTCAACGTTGCTATTCACTTATTCCTGCATATATTCTCTATTGGAGATGTTTCGCAATGAAGCTGATCTTCGAAAAATAACATGTACCGTCCAAGATCCAAAACAGCAAATAATCCTCCGTTACCCTCATTCTATCCTTATCAAACATAAGGAGGAAAAATACACTTTAAACTATACAAGCACTGAACAACTCGAGGACTCGTTTCTTTCTATTGCCAATCTGATCAATCAGCATGCAGAGATCGAATGGAATGAGATTTTATACGACTGGCTAGAATATGGATTGTCTAAAGAAGCTTACTCCAATGCAGAGTTTTCGAATCAAACACTATGTATCCATGATCGATTAATTAATATCATTGAACTTGCGTACCTACTTGCTTATAAAGATGAAATTGAAATACTTGATACTGCTTTCCAGCACTAAAAACACGAGAAGCTAAAAACCAATTTTACATCAATAACCCCTATTATGAACACCGATATTAACCCTATTGTCGAGGCAATCCTTCGTGCTGTTGCTGTCGATGAAATCTACCAATGGACTTTTGACCACGATGGTAAAAAGCATCAGATGCTACAGGTCAATCTTACGTCAAATGCCGGAATTCGATTTTCCGATGCCAACAGTCTGATAAACAAAACTGTTGGCTCCTATCCCAATGTATATATCAATGTGAACTTCACGCACGAAATACAACAAAAAGTGGATCAAGGTTTAGGCCGGGCCTATCTTATTTGCCAACCTGAAAACCGCATTTATCAGAATCCTGTGCAAGAGATTCCCCTTATCTTACCAAATAATAAAAGTGACGAAGTCATCGAAAAAACACGGACATATATTGAAAAGGAAAAGAGCAAGATTCGATCTTTTATTGATGGCTACAATTTCTATTTTGAGCATAAAAATTATGCACACGCAGCATTCATGCTACATCAAGCTTTAGAACTTGCATTTCGAACAGCCGAAAATATCCTTGTTGTTGAGGATAAGAAGTCCCATTCCTTAAAAAACCATATAAACTATCTCAAATCTTTCGACGATCGCCTCGGCACACTAGCCGATAATAACGAAAAAAAACAAGCTTTGGAGAAAATTAACAAGGCTTACATCGACTATCGATATCACTTTGATTATTTTATCGATGAAGATGTATTAGAAACAGCCTATCAGATTGCGATCAATACATTAAACTGGATATACGATTATTCCAATCTTCTCTATGAAGAAATTAAGGTAAAACTTACCATTCTCCCGAGTTGCAATAAAGAGATTGAAAATTACAAAACAAACGATGATATATACAAACAAACCTATTGTAACTCCAACTATCGGGATCTTATTCTTAATGCAATTGAATGTTATTGTACACCTGCTTTGGTTGCTTGTTTTGGTTATGACTCTGATTATCACAGATACCATAATGCGCTCCAAAGAGCCAAAAAGGACCATATCACCCATTCCTACTATATTTTTGTTGCTTATGAGACTTTAAATGGCGAACTCAATAATTTATCACAACTCATTGCGGATATGCTCCCCAACAATGTGTCGCTCACGCTGGCCCTGGAAAACTCAGCCGTTTTCAGCAAACAGTTTTCAAAGGGTCATCCCTTTTTTCTTTCACTCCTGAAAGCAGGTGACATCTGGTTGCAAAATACATCCATGGCCAATATCGATCTGGAAAGCATCGTTGCCCCACAGCTAAATCTAGATTATGTACGTCAACAATGGAACACGCGCTATAATAATGCGCGCACATTATACTTGCCTTATGAGGAAGACTGCTCGGCAATAAGCATCGAGGCCGTATATTTTATGCTATCTCAAGCGCTGGAACAAGTTTGTCTTGGCGTAATCAATACCGTACTTCAATACAAACCGCAACGGGTCAACCTTACTTTCCTCATGCAACTCTGCAAATTGATAGTTCCTGATGCCTACTTCATTTTTTGCTTGGATCATCAAGATCAGCTTAACGCCTTCAAAAACATTACGGAAGCACAGCAGGAATTTAGATATAATGCAAATTATAAAGGAAATCCACTAACAATTATAGAATTGCAAAAACGCACAAAAACGTTTATAGAAAGGTGTAACCAAGAGATGGAGAGCTATTTCGAGAAAATTTCTAGCCAACAGCTGGTCGAACAAGTTGAATAGAAGGCCGATTATGAAGGAATAAACCAATTATAATTATGTCAAATAATTTGCAAATAATCGGGATTATTCCGATTGCTATATAAATATTTAACAAAGCGGTCAAGCAAGGGCCCGAATATCTTTAATTTCCAATATATTCTTAACGTCATCGCGTTCCACGGCATGTATCATGGCACGTCCGACTTCATGTAGGGAAAGTACTGCTGAAGGGGCAAAAAATTTGATTATTTTGGCCACAAAAGCAAAGGGATTGGCATGCTTTTGCCCTGCAACAGTCGTCATTGCTCCTGGTCTAAAGTTATACTCCTTTTTGAACGGCAATTTGGCAAGATCATTCTCTGTTTTACCCTTAACCCTAGCCCACATCACTTTGCCTTGCTCCGTACTATCGGTGCTTCCTCCGGAAACATAAATAAAACTGATCTCCGAATTGATTTCCAACAGGGACTTTGCAAAAGCTAGTGTTGTCTCATAAGTAATATAACGGTACTTGTCTTCTTTCATTCCCACAGAACTCACGCCAGCACAGTAGAAGCAGGCATCATAGCCCGCAATCGCATCTCTAAATAGCGAAAGTTTAGTAAAGTCTTCTACCAAAAGTTCCTTTAATTTTGGATGCTGAATGGCAGCCGTCCGGCGGGAAATGCTCAGCACGGCTGTTACCTTTTCATTTTGTAGGCATTCCAGCAAAACGCCTTCGCCAACCATTCCGGTGGCTCCTGTTATAATTACCTTCATATTTCAGCATAGCTCCTCATTGGAACCTTTAATTAAAAATACATTATTGCCCTGAGGCATTTATACAACCCAATGACTAAATCCGCCGCAACCGCTCTTCTTCCAAGTCTAGTTGATATAACTGCGAACGAACAATCCCCTCATCAATGGTCGACTCGCAGTTTAGCTTCTGAAGATATTCCCGTTGCACATCCAAAAGCTCCATAAATATCACTTTTGTCTTTTCGTTCATCCACGAATCATCGGCCGCATTCACCTTTTCCTCCCAATGTTTCAGAATGTGGTCCATAACATCACGATTGTGCAGTTCTTTCTCATGTTTATCTTTCAGAAATTGGTAAACATGATGTTTCAATCCTTGCTTCATGCGACTACGGACCTGCTCTTCGGGCTCTTCTCCAAAAGTTTCAAATAGTCTAGTCCTTTTGATTAAGTAGGGTAAAGTAAGCCCTTGTATCAAGAGCGTGGATAAGATCACTACAAAGGTGATAAATAAGATCAGGTTTCGCTGCGGAATAGCCACACCATTCATAACGACAGGAATGGATAATGCTGCTGCCAGTGACACCACACCACGCATGCCGGTCCAGCCCAACAAAAGAGGCATTAGAAAACGCTGTTTGGTAGATCTCGATCTTGGCGCCACACCCGGGCGAAAAATAAGGGTAGCAATCATGGCTGCATACGAGCTGATAATACGGGCAAGGATCAATACTCCCGTTACCAAAAGACCGTACCCGATGGCTTCCAACAGCGACGTTCCATTGGACCGCAAACCCGCAACAATCTCCGGAAGATCTAATCCAATAATAAAAAATACGATACCGTTCAGGATAAACACAAAACTCTCCCAGACACTCAGCCCCCGCACCCGGCTCGTACTATTGAGAAATGTCAGCCGCTGACCGGACATCAAAAGGCCACCGGCAACGACAGCCAACACCCCTGAACTATGGAATTGCTCTGCGATCCAATACATAAAGTAAGGTTCAATCAAGGTAAGTGCAATATCCGAGGGCGCATCTGTCGGTAGACGCTTGTGTGCCTGTATAAAAAACCAACCCAATAACAGGCCAATACCCACACCACCGACCAGCATCCAGATAAAGGATACCGCAGCTTGTCCCCATACAAATTGACCTGTCCCAACAGCAATAAGGGCAAAACGTACAATGATCAAGGAAGAAGCATCATTTAATAGGCTTTCGCCTTCCAGGATCGCAGAAGTAGCTTTGGGAACTTTCACAAATTTCATAATCGCTCCCGTGCTGACAGCATCTGGCGGTGACACAATACCTCCCAGCAGGAAGCCCAACGCTAGTGTAAAGCCCGGTATATAATAATTGGCAACCACCGCGACAGAAAGTGCCGTAAAGAATACAACCAAGAAGGCAAAACTCCCGATAATACGCCACCATTTCTTCATCTCCTTAAACGAAATTGACCAAGAAGCCTCGCAAAGCAAGGGCGGTAGAAAAATGAGAAAGATGACATCCGGATCAATCGTCACTACGGGCAAAGTGGGAATAAAACTGATGAATAGCCCCGCCAGAACCAAGAGAATGGGATAGGCTACCCGTAGTTTGGTCGCCCACATTTCGATCAATACGATGATCGCAATCATTGCGATAAATAAAGGAAATAAGCTGTGCATACTACTTCATAATTTATAGATCCGGAGATATCCTTTTCTTAATGTAAAGATCTCAAATGGAAATTACAAAAATCACCGGACAACCTAATTTTTTTCTGTACCCCTATTTTAACGGCACTCTGTATCTAAACAGCATCCTGTACCCTTCTTAAATTAGCAAAAAGATTTATTCTTATGGCGACAACTGCACATCAACCGTATCTGATCAGACAAGTGGATCTTTCTGATTTAGCGCTTATCAAAGAAATACAAAACAAAAAGCAGGTGGATACAGCACGCATAAGCATGCCTTTCCTGGTGCTCGACCAAGGCAATCAATTAAAAGCCTTTTCGTCTGTAATACTCTGCAAAAAGAATTTACTGTCGGTCGAAATGACCTACGACGGTCCTATTTCGGATATGCTTTCCAACGTATTTATGGACAAAGCGCAATCCTTCTTTGAGCAGCAGTTGATGGACCTATTTGGTTCGGAAGAATCGCTCATAAAAGGAATCCGCCGATATAATAACTGGTTAAATCAAAACAGAAACAGTAAATTAGCATAAGGATGGAACAGCAACTGTTATATAAAAAAATAGCCAATATTGTCGAGAACCAGATCAAAAATGGTTCCTTGGTCTATGGCGATCGTTTACCTTCTGTCCGCAGCGCTCAGAAATTATACAATGTAAGTTTAAATACGGCAAAAAGTGCCTATATGGAACTAGAGAGTCGATCGCTCATTGAATCACGCCCCAAATCAGGCTATTTCGTTAGCCGATCCGGGCTTCGTCGGATGGCTATCCCGTCCATTTCTACCTTCAAAATCGACGAAAAGAAACAAGATCCCGCGGCATTGATCGATAAAGTTTTCCACTCCCTGGAAGACAAGGAAATTACACGCTTTTCACTGGGTTTACCCAGTGCATCATTACTTCCGATTCAGAAACTCAATCGATGCATTATAGAGTCGGTTCATGAGCTGCATGATTACGGTGATCAATATGGACAGGTACAGGGAAGTCCGAGCTTACGGAAAGAAATTGCCAAATGGTCATTGGTACTTGAGGGAAAAATAAGTGACGAGGATCTTATTATCACGTCGGGCGCCATGAATGCCATCTACAGCTGCCTTCGTGCCGTCACTAAACCCGGTGACACCATAGCGGTAGAAAGCCCCCTTTACTTTGGCTTTATTCAGGCTTTTCAACTACTGGGCCTCAAAACCATTGAGATTCCGACCCACCCTATTACGGGAATTGAATTGGATGCCCTGAAAAAAGTTATTCATAAAATTGATGTCTGTTGTTTTGTCACCAACTTTAGCAATCCATTGGGCGCACTCATGCCTGAGGAGCACAAGAAAGAGCTTGTCAAACTGCTCGCACACCACCATATTCCATTGATCGAAGATGACCTGTATGGGAATATCTATTTCGGTGCATCACGCCCCAAACCCTGCAAATATTTCGATGAGGAAGGGCTGGTGATGTGGTGTGGATCGTTTACCAAAGTATTAGCCCCAAGTTTTCGGCTCGGTTGGGTTGAGCCCGGGCAATACAAGGATAAGATCCTAAAACAAAAGCTCATACAAACGATTTCGCAGCCTGCAATTTACCAGGAAGCTGTTTCCAAATTCTTACAGATCGGCCGGTACGACCATCACCTCAATAGCTTCAGAAAAAAACTGTACAGCAATTATGTCAATTTCAGAAATAGCATTGAGGCCCATTTTCCGGAAAATACCAAAATGTCGCAGCCCGAAGGTGGCTTTGTACTTTGGTTAGAGCTGGACAAAAAGATAGACTCAACGGTGCTCTACGATTATGCGCTCAGGCAAAAGTTGAGTTTTGCACCGGGAAGGATGTTTACACAGCACGATCAGTTTAAGAACTGTATTCGGCTCAACTATGCAGTGGACTGGAACGAAAAGACAGCACAGGATCTGATGCGCCTCGGCCGATTTTTTAAGGCTGTATTGTAAGAGGAAATTTCCGCGATCATCAGTATGGTATCCTTGAATAAGAATTGCTCTGCGCCATGAGGCGTTGTCTACCAGGATCTGACCTTAAAGGTATTTAAGCCGTACCCTATAAACGTTCCAAGGGCACCTTGTGAGTACCCTTGGAATTAAAAAACAAAGTGTATTCACTTCGCAGAGAGAAAAGAATCTTTGTTAACGAATCGTCTCAAAGAATTTTTTAGTCTTGTTATAGGCGATTACACCAATTATACCGATCATCAGCCATAAAAAGTCGACGACAAAAATATCCCGCTGTCCATTGCGGAAGGTATCCCAGATCCAGTTACCAGTCATAAAACCATTGACAAGTGGAATAAAAAATGCCAATATGCTTCCAACCAGCAATGTTTCGCGATTGGTTCTGCGTATGCTTCTCCGGATAATGTAATACAGTGAAAATAGGAGCCAGCTATAGAAATAAACGCGGTATATAAAATCCTGATTGACCACTGGACTCAATTTAATCGCAATGAAAGTCAATGCAGTGACAGGTAACATCGTCAAACATATTGCCGTGAAAATATTGGCCGCCCAGAAATTGAATTTTCGTTTTCGTGGAATTACGTTGTTTTTGTCACGCGCTACTAACCAGATCAATATACCCGAAATAATAACCAGACAGCCCATAACCCCCAAGATAAAGTACACCATCTTAAGCGGGTAACCGCCATAATCGCCATAATGCAACCGGTATATAATGCTGCGTACCCCATCTGCATAGCTAGCATCGTTAACCGGTGATTTTTCGGCAACAACTTTATTATCGGCAGCTCGCACAGACAGCAACCCAGATCCAGCAAAGCTTTTGTTAAAATGCGGCTCCAGTTCCATAACAACGTGCATGTTGGAGTCTGCGTAGTTTTTGATCGTAATACGCTGAAAATCGGCTTCCGGCCATTTGTGTTTTGCCAGATCTAAAAATGGCGCGATCGCAATCGCTTTCTTTAAAGGTTTATAGGTATAGGGAAAATCGGTTGCGGCACTCACACCGATATCCTGATACATTTTTTGCTGATCACCATCATACAACAACTTGCTCAGCGGCAAAGCGAGTACTGAATTGATGATCAAGAACGTACCTGTTACCGCGAAGATAAATTGAAACGGAAAACCAATGACGCCCAATGCGGTGTGCATATCGGTCCATACCGTTTTCCATTTACTAAAGGGTCTGAACACAAAGAAATTTGAGACGATCTTATCCCAATGCAGCAATAACCCCGTAATAAGAGCAAATAGGAAAATAAAAGCAGTGATTCCTGCAATAAGATAACCAAATGGAGCTATTCCTACCCGTATTGGCACCTGATTGAGCTGCGCCAGAAAATGTAAACGAAACAAGAATTCTCCCATATCGTAATTCTGCACATAGTCTCCCGGCTTTTTATTTGCAAAATTGTAGGTAAAGTTTTTCGAGTCATCATTGCCGCCTCTTCTGCGGCTATTCTTTTTTGCCGTTTTCTGCTCTGGCGTTACCTTGGCCAGATTTTCCTTATTTAAGATACTATCATTAGATGCACTCAGGCCTACGTAAGCCGCGGTCTCTTCCCGGTGCATATAAAAGGTAATATCGCGTCCATGCAAATTTGTTTGTCCTCTGAGTGAGTCGAGCAAATGATCAACGTTTTTATGATCTTCGCGATAGGTCTTATACGACGTGTTATTCTGCCAGGCAGCGATTTCGTTTCTAAAAAATGCAAATGATCCCGCAAAAAATATCACATAGAGGATGGCGCAGATGATAATGCCGCTAATGGTATGTGTATTGAAGTAAATATTATAATTTCGGTTATTCATGATGACTTACAGTTTGAAGAAATAGGGCAGGGAGAAAAGGACAGCCAACACTAAATATATCCCCCATATTTTCCATCCACTCTTAGCAAGAAAGGCCAACAAGAGCAGTACTGCCCATAGAAGATAGCCCGTGAAGCAAGCCGTGGCAACAACATCCTTTTTCTCAAAAATATGAGTGACCAAAACGTGGAAAGAGATCATGACGACATAACCACCGATAAATCCGGCTGTAATTTTCAGGAATCGCTGAAAGGGCGTACTGAGGTATTTTTTATTAGCAGGCATATTTAATCGGTTAAGAAATCAATAATTCAACACAAAGGCTAAATACATACAATCCCATAATTGGGTATAATTTGAAATAGCGATAAGGATTTAATAAGACCACAAGACACATCATGCACATGAAATAGGCAAAAAAAGCAAAAAAACCTGCTCCAAAGCCTTGCAGATAAAGAACAGCTATAAATGGAAAGATCAATAGCAGCATGCTCAATGTGCGCACAAACGAAGTTTGTGCGCACAATTTTTCGAGCCATTGTGGTCTAGGGCCAAACTTCACCTTTTTACTTGTATTGTAAAAAAGATAGCTCCCCAAAAGTATAACTATTAACAGTGTACTATACATCGATTCTATAATTTATCTCGATCGGTCCGTTAAAATTTATAGGTAACTCCCATGCGGAAATTACGTCTGGCTTCGACGATATAGGAATAATAATCCACACCACCGAGCTTCTGAACTGCCGCACTTGCTTTGGAGATCGATCCAGCAGTCAGCAATTTGCGGTTGTCCAACACATTATTGATTACGACCGAAATGGCATACTTCCCTTTTTGATAGCTGATACCTGCATCGGTACGCAGATAATTCTTGAAATTACTTTCTTTTGTTGTCCCAACTGCACGGTCAAACATTCCCTGAACACTTCCCATAAAGCCAAGTCCACGCACTTTCCCATCCTGAATACGATAGGATACAAATGCATTGGCTGTATGTTTGGCCGTATTCGGAGTGATATTACCTATATTTTCTTCTTTGGTATCTTTGGAGATCTTCGAATCTGTCAAGGCATAATTTGCATTCACATTCAGCCCCTTAATAATTTCACCGGTGACATCAAATTCGATACCCTTGCTTCTGGTTTCTCCCAATTGGGTCTGGAATGACACACCATTAACGACGTGGCTCGGATCGGGGTCAGCTACCAGCGCATTTTTACGGGCAATAGTGTAGGCACTTAACGTGGAGATCCATTTTCCACCCATCCACTCTTTCTTAACACCTGCTTCTAAATCATTTCCGCGTATTGGTTTGAAAGCATTACCTTCCCAGTCGGTACCAGCGACAGGAACAAAAGATTGATCAAACAAGCCATATACACTCATGGATTTATCGATCGAATAGCTCAACCCTACCCTCGGCGTAAATGCTTTATCGGTTCTGTCAGCTACAGACGTTTTTCCTATGGTCTCATTAATTGTATAGCGTAAGCCAAGCGATAAACGCAATTTCTCTTCCAGGAACGCCAATTCATCGTGCGCGTAGAATGACATATAGTTTGTTGAAGTCACGTAGTTGCTACCGCCCGCACGGACCTTTACACTCTGCGAACGATCCAGCGTAGGGAATACACTGCCTGGAATACCGTATTTAGGATCATATACGTTGAGCGGAGCTGAAGGAATCGAATCTAAAATCGTTCTAAAATCGCCCCAGAACTTCTTATTACCATAGTCGGCTCCCACCAAAATCCGATGACGAACGCTTCCGGTATATTCTTCTCCGTTTAAAGAAACCTGACCAAAACTATTTTCACCATGTTCGTCGGCAATACTGTAATAACGTGGCATATCGCCATTGGCTTTCATGTAATTCAGCCATGTACTGGTGGCTTTCATATCAAAATTGAAATAGGCCATCTGTGCATGCAATTTCCAGTTTTCGTTTAGTTTGCGGTCCAGGTAAATATAGGCACTATGGTCTTTTAGCTTTCCGGGCTCCATGGAGGGATCACCATAGAAGAAGTCATTGGCAATACCCGGATCGGCAAATCCTTTGGGTGAGAACGTATAATTACCATTTGACAGGTAGGTAGACCCTTGGTAGGTGTATTCAAATGTTAAGTTCGTCAAAGAATCTACTTTATAGGTAACCACTGGCGCTATAACAAGCCGGTTACTGTAATTATATTTTGTAAAAAAATCTTTTTGTTGTCCGGCCACATTCAGACGGTAAAGCAGTTTGCCATCTTTGCGCAATTTACCATCCAGATCAACGGCAGCGCGATAGGTACTGAAGCTCCCTGTATTCAGGGTAACAGATCCCTTGGTATTTCCGGTAGGTTTTTTTGTTACCACATTATAAAAGCCGCCAGGTTCGCCATTGGCAAGCATAAAACCGGCGGGTCCTTTTACAAATTCGATCCGTTCGATCATACTTGCATCTTCGGCTGTAGGCCCCCAAGAAGCTTCGATGTTCATCCCATTACGGAACGCGGGGATCTTAGAGCCACGCATACGGATATTGGCATATTGGTTGTCCCAATGGCCCTGACGTGTTGCACCACTAACATTACGCGTAATACCATCAACAATGTCGAAAACCTGTTGATCTGCCATTAAATCGGAAGAAATAACCTGTATATTTTGAGGCAGCTCTAAGATTGGTGTCTTAAGTCGTAACGATCCGGAGATACTGTCAAACTTATAGTGCTCATAGTATTTACCATAAACCGCAACTTCGTCGATAGCTTGCGATTGGTCTTTCAAGATGATGGGACCAAGGTTTGTCGTTTCATCTGTTACGTTCACTTCCATCGTATGCTTACCGTAACCGATCGCTTTAATCTCGATATGATAGGTTTTGGATGAAAGCTTATGAAAAGCGAAATGCCCCTCACTATCTGTGCTGGTGGTCACACCCGTATTGCTTAATTTTACTGTCGCCCCTGTGATAGGTTCGGATTTTTCATTGATAAGAATTCCTTCAATGACTTTGTTCGTCTGTGCTTGTGCAACAGAAAAGACCGAACTAATCATAGGAATAGCTAGAAAGGATAAAGTTTTATTCATGAATGTAGTATGGTAGATGTTGTTATAGTAGATACCGCTTAGATATTCTTTTTTTGTAAGGACCCATTGGTGTTTCCATCGTTTCAGATAGATCCTTATGCTGTCTGCGCTATAGCTGCGATTATTTGACGGTAATGAAAGTTGTACTTCCCTGCCATGCCGAAGCATAGGCTTTCCCTTCATGTTCACCTGCAGTTTCAGCAAACGTACTTGCTTCCAAGACGTATGGACCAGCGCATATTGCGTCAAATGTCAGGATGCCATGCTCGTCCGCAACAAACTCTTTTCCCCAACCGGTAGTCGAAAAAACAGAAACTTTGGCCTGTGGAACAGCTTTGCCGAAGCTGGTGATCTTTGCTTGTATACGTTGCCCCTTTTTTGCGTTAGCCGCACCAAGCAACTCAATTTGCAATGGGCTTTTTACATTTTTATAATCGAGTGTTGCAGACTTTCCTACGATAACAGGCACTAAGGAAGAAAATTCATATTTCGTTTTACCGCCTAGATCTTTAGGTGCTTTAACAATGGATAGGAAATAGGTTCCGGCTGCTGTAGGTTGGAATGAAGCGCTAAAGTGATCGCCTTGATTCGTCAATTGAAGCTTGACGGGTTCCTGTCCCGGGGCATGTAACATTAATGAGAAGTCCTTCACGTCGGAGTACCATTTGTCGACCTGATCTCTTTCATTCGTTGCAAACTCGCCGTAATATACCTTGACTTCATGGGATTGGTTTAACGTTCCATAAGAAGATGATTCAATCCAAAGGGCATGGGCATGACTAGTATGACTACACAGTAATACCGTAAGAAATGTGAAAAATGAAATTAAAATTTTCATAATATGTTGATTGATGTTTAGTTTTCTTCAACTTATTATGGGAGAATTTGCAGGTGTTGCATATGCTTAACAACGAATAAAATAATAAAATTCGTTATCTTGCAAGTTCTTCCATATCGTATATCGGGAGTAACTGACACAGCATGCTGTTTCAGTCATCTACATGCAGTTGCCGCTGTATGTAGATTTACGCCATGTAATAGATTGCCGTCTATTGCATGGTGTTTTTTGTTCATCATCGTCCAAATAAGTAAATCAAATATTATTTAGACTGATTAAAAACAAAGCAAATATAACAGGAAATCTTTTTAAATCAACTAATTTTTTCATTTTACAGTATTCTTACGCTTTTATGGAAGAAATACATCGAATAGAAAGAGTGTTGTAAGTTAGGAAGAGAGTGCAGAAGCAACGGAAAAAGGCACTACATGCTCCGTGAGGACATGCATTAGATCGAATAATTCCGTTTCTTGGTAACGTGTCGCTACATGAAGCTGGATGCGTTCACAGTGTGGCTCGAATGTTTGCTGTACCAGATCGACCGTATTATTTTCACCGGAGAGGTGAGTCAGAATAAGATGTTTAAGACGATCGGTTTTATAGGCGTTAAACAGTTCAACAGCCATGCGATTTGAAAGATGCCCCCAACCGCTACTGATCCTATTTTTCAGAAAATAGGAGTAGCGTCCTGTGCGCAGCATATCCTCATCATAATTGGATTCTAAGAGTAGTACGTCTGAGTGCTGAATAACCTGTTGTACATTTTCACAAGGGCGTCCGATGTCTGTAAGTATACCAATATTATACGTTCCATCTGAAACCAGAAAACTACAGGGCTCTTTAGCATCGTGAAATTTGGGAACACCATAGACCTTTAGTCCTCCAATCTCAACAACTTCATCTGGAGAAATGATATGGACCAAATGGGACGGAAGATGCAATCGGGTACCGTCGTAGCTTCCCTTAGTAATATAAACTGGTAGATTATATTTTTTAGCAAATACGGATAGGCCTCTGATATGATCAGAATGCTCATGGGTAATGAAAATCGCTTTGATCTGGGTAGGTAAAATACCCAGGTTATACATCCGGAGGTGGATATGTTTACTGTTGATTCCAGCATCGATCAAAATTGCCGAATCATCTTTAGCAACATAATAACAGTTTCCGTTACTTCCGGAGGCGATGGCGCAATATTTCATTCGTGTACGCTATTTATAAGGATATACATGTTTTATCGCTCCAAAGATACAAAAAACAAGAAAACTCAGGCATTCATTAACATTCGGGCAAGCTCAATGGAATATTGACCGCCAGTCCACCATCTGCTGTTTCTTTATATTTAGCATTCATATCCAGAGCTGTCTCCCACATGGTTTTAACGACTGTATCCAGGCTCACTTTTGCTTTATCCGGATTCGATTGCAAAGCCAATTGTGCTGCTGTAATGGCTTTAATAGCTCCCATTGTATTACGTTCGATGCAAGGAATCTGCACCAGTCCACCGATTGGATCGCATGTTAATCCGAGATGATGTTCCATGGCAATCTCGGCAGCCATGAGAACCTGACGCTGCGATCCGCCCAGCACTTCTGTCAACGCGCCGGCGGCCATCGCTGATGACACGCCAATCTCGGCCTGACAGCCTCCCATTGCCGCGGAAATGGTTGCATTTTTCTTAAATATCGATCCGATCTCAGATGCGGTAAGAATAAATTGAATAATTTTATTTTCACGCATTCCGTCGTGGAAAGTAATATAATATTGCAATACAGCCGGGATAACGCCCGAAGCTCCATTGGTAGGTGCCGTTACCACACGTCCGAAAGAGGCGTTCTCCTCATTTACCGCAAGAGCAAAACAACTTACCCAGTCAAGTATATATTGAAAGTTTTGGCCTCCCTCGCGAATAGCCGCTACCCAGGACTCGTAATCTTGATAATTACGTCCCTGCATGAGCTTTTTATTTAGTTTGGCAGCTCTTCGCTCCACATTTAATCCGCCGGGTAATGTTCCCCCAGTATGACAGCCCCGATAAATACACTCATGTATAGTTTTATAGATATTCAATACGCCGGCTACAGTTTCACTTTCTTCACGCCATGCACATTCATTTTCAAGAACCAGTTCCGAGATTTTCAGTCCTGTTTTCATTGTCCAATGCAAGAGTTCATGTGCGGTATCTACAGGAAACGGCAGATCCACTTCTGACAGGACACTTTCGGTATCATTTTCCTGCACCACAAAACCGCCACCTATCGAATAATAAGTTTCGGTAATTGCCCTGCCACTGGATAGGAATGCCTGAAAGGTAACGGCATTGGGATGAAAAGGTAGACTTTCGGCATATAGAAACAAGAGATCTTCCTGATAGGAAAATGGAATGGTCCGTTCAGCAGCAACTTCAAGTTCACCAACAGCCTTGATATGCTCCACTTTGGGCGTCACTCGATTGACATCAAAAGTAACTGGATCGTCTCCGCTCAGTCCAAGCAGAACAGCAATATCGGTACCGTGTCCCGCGCCAGTTTTGGCCAAAGAACCATAAAGCAAAATTTTGACCTGTTCGACCTCATTCAATACGCCCTTTGACTTGAGAACAGCTGTAAATTGCTGGGCTGCACGCCAAGGTCCTAGGGTATGCGAACTCGAGGGACCGATACCAATCTTAAACATATCAAAAACGGATATTTGTTCTTTGCTCATAATCTTTTATATAGCGGTTAGCCGATCAAGCCATTGCTTTTGTGAAAACCGCATCTAAATTAGCACAAATAAAGTACAATGTTACCTGCATTTGCATTATTATCAATTTGAAAACCAAGCTCAGGTTCTTTTAACAAGTATCCAACAAACATCTTACATTTTTTAGCGAAAAAGTAAGAAATGCTTCCCTATCTTTGTTGGCTATAATTTATAGAATGACGGGAAAAACATATTTATATTCTTTTTTTACCATTGTTATCTGTTTATTTTCGATTAGAACGTATTCCCAGCAACTACCTAAGCGGGAGTTTCGCGGCGTGTGGGTTGCAACCATAGGTAATATAGACTGGCCCTCTGTCAAAGCGGGCAATAATGTCGCACAGCAAAAACAGGAGTTTATTGATTTACTGGACCAGCACCGCAGCGCGGGACTGAATGCCATTATTTTGCAGGTACGTCCGGCTGCCGACGCATTTTACGCGAAGGGCAGAGAACCATGGAGTAGATATCTAACCGGAAAACAAGGCCTGCCTCCATCGCCATTCTATGATCCTCTGGAATTTGCCATCACCGAGGCTCACAAAAGAGGGATGGAACTACATGCCTGGTTCAATCCGTACCGTGCTTCGACAACATTAAATCCGGCTCATTTTTCGGATGACCATATTACTAAGCGTCACCCGGAATGGTTCTTCACCTATGCTGGCAAGAAGCTTTTCAACCCAGGTATTCCGGAAGTTCGCAAATATATTATTGATGTCATCATGGATGTGGTCAAAAACTACGATGTAGATGGCATTCATTTCGATGATTATTTTTATCCCTATCCCGATAGCAGAAATACACCGGTACCGGATCAGATTACCTTTGGTCAATATAATAATGGGATTGAGAAAATTGACGACTGGCGCCGCAACAATGTCAACCTGCTGGTGCACGATCTTGGCGTTGCCATCAAAAAGATAAAACCATATGTCAAATATGGCATTAGTCCTTGTGGGGTATGGGACAACAAAGAAAATAACAGTGCCGGGTCAGATACCCGTGGTCTGAGTGCTTACCGGGAACTGTATGCTGACGGTGTCAAATGGATGCAGGAAGGTTGGATCGATTATATCAATCCACAGATCTACTTTCCTTTCAAAAATCGCGCAGCAGCCTATGAGATCTTGGTTGACTGGTGGCAGAAACACACCTATGGCCGTCACTTTTATGTCGGGCATGGAGCTTATCGTGTTACCGAAAATAAAATCGGCTGGACAGACCGCAGTCAGATCCCCAGACAGGTACGCCACTTAAGGGAGGAGCACGATGTGGCGGGAAGTATTTATTTCAGTTCCAAATCACTTACGGACAATCTTGTTGGACTGCAAGATTCTATGCGGAATGACCTGTATCGAAATCCAGCCTTACCACCAACGATGCCTTGGTTAGACAGTATCCCGCCCAATGCCCCATTCGGTCTTCTGGTAAAAAATTCGGGCAATGGCAAAATGAATACTTTATTTTGGCAAAAGCCAGATGCTGCCACTGATGGGGAGTCTGCTTATGGTTATGTGATCTATCGGTTCAACCTCGACGAAAAAGTGAACATCAAAGATCCGGGCAAAATCATCTTTATCACGTTCGATGGAGATAAGCTTCAATATACCGATGACGATATCAAACAACATCAACAGTATAAATATGTCGTGACGGCAATTGATCGCATGAAAAATGAAAGTAGGCCCTCGGACAGCCGAACAGCAAACGAAGAAATTTAAGATTTGACAAAAAAGACCCCTTCCCAAATGGACTTGCTATTGCAATGAGACCATTCTAAGAAGAGGTATTCTATTGGTGTGATTTTATAATACGTTATTTCCCCTGTCCGTATTTAAATTTTTTGTTAATCGTAACGGGGAGTTTTCCCTTCGGCGTATTTTGCCCCAATATAGTTTTTGCTGCTGCTTTCTGCATGAATGCATCATTTTGATAGGCCAGCAAAATGGTTTTTGCTTTTTTCGTTGCTTCAAAACCATCCACTGCATATGCATTGGTAAACAAGGTCAGGATCGATTTTTTCGCAAACTTCTTCATAAGCCCTTGAACATCTTTATTCAGTGCCATAGTCGGACGTGGGCGAAGTCTCGTATCATGCACAGCGATAATAAACTGTTTATTTTTCTTGATTTCTTTGGTTATACGCTTAATATCATCTTTGCTCATACTATCGGTGATAAAATACTGAGTTTCATTCGTCAGCGCACTAGCCAATTCATTCTGGAAAGTCTGGTTGGCCGTAATTCCGATATTAATAACAGCTGTAGGTAAATCCTTTTTGAATGATTTTATTTTTTCGGTAGAATTCAATGCTGTGATCGCTGCATTTGACAGTTCGTCAATGAGTTGAACCGCTGAGGCACGATGCAGATCATTGTATAGATTCTGTTGGGCAGTTGCTTGGTATTTGTCTAAACCCAGCCATAATTTGGCAGCAAGTACTCTTTTAACACGCGCATCAATATCCGTCTGTGCGATGCGTCCTTCTTCAATAGCTTTTAAGATCAAATCGATTGCACGTTTGCTATTCTCCGACACTTCAAGTAAATCATGCCCTGCAATAATCGCCTGTACATCGGCCTCTCCGTTTGGAAAAAACTTCTTTACACCTTTCATATCCATTGCGTCGGTGACTGTCAGCCCTTTAAAGCCAAGCTCATTGCGCAAAAGGTCAGTAACTACTTTTTTAGAAATAGAAGATGGCATATTAGGCGTATCATCTAAACTCGGGATATTCATGTGCGCCACCATAACAGCGGGAGCTCCAGCTTTAATAAGCTCTTTAAACGGATACATTTCCAAGGTATCCAGACGTTTTTTATCAAAAGTGAGCTGTGGCAGATCGTAATGTGAATCCACATCTGTATCACCATGTCCCGGGAAATGCTTGATGGAAGCCAATATACCGCCATCCACCATACCATCCATATAAGCCTTTGCTTTTTGGGTCACATTAAATTTGTTATCACCAAAGGAACGGATACCAATGACCGGGTTTTTGGGATTATTGTTGATATCCACATCGGGAGCAAAATTGAAATGCATACCTATACGATGGAAATCTAAGGCAACCTCTCGTCCCATGCGATAGATCAGCTGATTATCTTGAACCGCCCCTAAAGTCATTTGATAAGGGAACGACAAGGTAGAATCCGGCATACGCATACCCAATCCCCACTCGCCATCAAAAGTCATCATCAGAGGTACCTTGGACAGGGACTGATAACGGTTGAACATGTCGACATGACGCACCGGGCCACCCTGAAAGACAACCAGACCGCCCAAATGCTCGTCTTGTATCACCTGAGCAACTGAGTCAATATACTTCTGGCCCAGATTTGTATGTGCTCTAACCAAAAATAACTGAGCGACTTTTTCTTTTGGCGTCAAGGTATTGAATACCGCATCGACCCATTCATGCTGGGAGTTGATGTATTTCACAAAATCTTTTTTGTCCTGAGCTTTCAAAAAAGAAATTGTGCCGACTAATGCCAATATTCCCAGACCGAGTTTTTTGAACATAAATTAGTTTGTATAATGTATTTAAAATAGAAATACTAAGAACGTTATTATTTTGGACAATATGAAATTGTTTTTGCAACAATTTCATATAAAAACGCATAAAACAGCATTTTACTACGACATTCAAGAATACTGAGACCTCGCCTATATGAAAGAATCAGCCAGATGTCCTACGGATCTCTTGTTTTACATAAAATTCTTTGGGTAAACGGGAGACCAAGCTGAACTCTTTCGTCGTTTGGTCGGTGCTCCGCAACCCAGAATGAGTCGACCGGCCCACCTTTATTTTGATAAGCAGCGCTATCAAGGGGGAACAGGTTATAAAAAAATGGTTACTTTAAGCGTGATTTCTAAATCAGATTATACTTTTTCTCCAGGAAGAGTGTTAGTTCCATCGTATTCTCCAGTTCTCCGATAGCTTCTTTTTTCCACAGGCTATCTATGATCAGCAGCAGGAATTCTGTTTCAAATTCAGGACTCTCATATCCCAGCTCTTTAAAAGCGCGATGAATAATGGGTTGAACCGGCTTCATAAATTGTTCATGCTGCTGTTTGGAAAAAGGATGATGGGACAAACGCTCCTGTAATCTCCAGAATATAGGCTCTGCACTGACCAGTTTGCCCGGCAGATTGATCATTGTACGCAGAAATTCCTTCGGCTCACGATAGGTCATCATTCCACGGTGATGCGTAAGAACTTTACGATATCCTGATTTAATCAGATAAACCAACAGCGCATCTTTATTTCCAAAATGTTTAAAGATTAATGCTTCGGAAACCCCAGCATTCTGGGCAATCGTTTTGGTAGAGGTATTTGTATAGCCTTGATCTGAGAAAAGCAATAATGCTTCTTTCATAATACGCTCTTTTCTACTCAAAACACTTTCTTTCATCTTTTATTCTTTTAATCTATGTCCGTATGCTACCACATCGCTATACGATTTTGGTCAGTTGATTTTTAATTCTACTGCAAATATATCTAATCTTTCCATTCGCTAGAGGTTATTGTAACTAAAATGATAATAATTCGTAACAAATAGTGCCATATTTTTGAGAAATAAAATTATATAACCGTCAACAGTACATTAAAACACATTTGCACCTCAACCTATGAAGATCAACCTATGGTTCACCTTGTTCCTATCTATGACCTTGTCGTTATTAGGAACTAGTGCACTGGCCCAACAGTATATTACAGGCAAATTGCTTGATCAGGCGACTTCACAGCCCATTAAAGGTGCAAGCATCACCATTATCGCAGTGAAAGATTCCAGTAAATTGCAGGTCCCTACAGACGTCCTTGGCAAATTCAGCAGCGCAGCACTTTCCAACGGTGATTATTTGGTCACAGCACAACCGATGGGCTATACCATGGATCTCCGGCGGGTAAAACTCAGCGGTCAAACAATTGACCTAACGTTTAAACTCAATAGTGCAGAAATTGTACTGGATGAAATCAATATTTCTTCGAGCAGCATACAGGTTAAGGGAGATACGCTTGAATTCGACACCAAGAAATACGTCACACAGGATTTTGCAGAGGCCGACGAATTGGTCAAGCAGATCCCAGGAGTTGAAATTGATGAAGATGGTAATGTGAAAGCCCAGGGTGAGCCCGTCAACAAGATTATTATCGATGGCCGTGAATTTTTCAGCACGGATCCCAAAGTAGCTTTAAAAAACCTTCCAGCCGATGTTATATCCAAGATACAAATCATCGACGACAAAACGGAACAGGCTAAATTTAGCGGGTTTGACGATGGCAAGCGCATGAAAGTGATCAATATTGTCACCAAGCCCGATAAAAGAAAATCATATTTTGGCAAGCTCTCTGGAGGAGCAGGTCCCGACCGAAAATATGCCGTCAATACACAGGTTACCAAAATGAATCCCAAACGGCAATATTCAATTGACATCAATACCAACAATGTCAATCAGCCCAATGGTTTTGCGACCCGCGGAAACACAAGAGGCCGTACCGGACAAGGAGTGACGACTCGTTTCAATGCGGGATTTAATTATTTGGACCGTTTTTTTGATGATCGGATGGACTTCAATGCAAATTACACCTATAACTATACGGACAATAACATCCTCAGCCAAAACAAAACAGAGTATACAGCAGGCAGCCGCGCCAACCAAATCAACAATCAGTTACAATTAAACAGGACATACAGCAACAACCATGCGCTGTCCGTTCGCGCAAACTGGAAGATAGATTCTATTCAAAAGCTGGACTTTCAACCTAATTTCTCCTATCAAAATAACGACAGGAACAGTAGCTCTACAGGCAATACCTTATTAAATCTTGCCGAGATGCTAAATAGTTCTGACCGCAGGAATAAGAGCTTTGGAGAAAATTTCAACTGGGGCGGAGACCTCACGTATATGCGAAGACTCAACAAACCCGGTCGCACGATCAGTTTTAATATCAATGGCTCATTTAGCAGCAATAAAAGCCATGCGGAAAATTTCGCGCTAAACTCCTATTATAAAGATGGTCTATTCAGTCGGGTCGATACCGTCAACAACAGAAATTATTCCATGGGTGACAATAATGGTTTTCGTTCCAAGGTTGCCTATACAGAAATGTTAGGTAAATATTCCCGAGTGCAGGGGAATTATACTTTTCGGAATACTGCACGTTATTCGGACCGGAAGACCTATGAATTCCTGGCTGAAACAGGTCAGCTCGGGGAATTAAAAAATCGTCTTTCCAACGAATTCCGCAATGATTATGTCTACCATAGCGGTGGTGTCTCGTACTTATTTAACAAAAAAGACAGCATAAGATTTCAGATTGGCTTAGATTATCAGACCGCAGCACAAGTTAATGACAAACTATTTCCCAATACGCTGACCACAAAAAGTCACTTTACCAGTCTGCTGCCTAATCTAAACTTCCAGTATAATTTCAATAAGGACACACGGGTTGAGTTTCGGTATAATGCAAAAACAAACACACCTTCAATCGAGCAATTGCAGGATTTTATAGACAATCAAAACCCGCTTCGTATCAGCTCCGGAAACCCAAATCTCAAACAGGAGTATGACCACAGCCTTGTCGTGCAATTCAGATCAATCAATAAAGGTACAGGCAAAAGCTTCACCTCGGATTTTACAGCAGATTTTATTCAACATAAAATCTCCAACACCATTTTCACCACAGATTCGGCATTTACGATCACGGAGGACGTCGTATTGGGACCCGGAGGACAATATATCAAGCCCGAAAATTTCAATGGGGTTTACAACCTAAAATGGCAGAACAGTCTTGGGTATCGCTTTGAACCGTTGAAACTCAACTTCAACCTGAACAACAATATGTATTTCAACCAGAATTACACTTTATTGAATCTCGAAAAGGTCAACGCGCAAACATATGGAATGAGTCAACGCGTCGGCGTCAATACAGCATTTAGTAAAGACGTTATCATTGGATTGGATTACAATGGAAATATCGCATTTTCCAAGAACTCAGCGACGGAGAAATCCAATTATTCGGTCTATAAGCATACCATCGGCAATTCTATCGCTTTGACGCTACTTAAAACCTGGACGCTCAATTCAACGTTTAACTACCTATACAATGGTAGTATCCTGAATTCACCGAGTACAACAAGTTTGCTATGGAACGTTTCTGTAGGGAAAAAACTATTCAAGCGCAGGAATGCCGAAATCAATCTCACGGTATTTGATCTATTTAATGATAATAAAAATATCAATCAGCAGGTCAACGATCTTTGGGTACGTGTTTCGCAATCCAATGCCATAACGCGCTATGCGATATTAAGTTTCACCTATCATATTCGTGGGCTTGGCGGAAAATCGGGGATGAAAAATCGTCGTTAACCCAAATGCCCATTAGATCAATCCACGTGGAACACTTCAATCAATCGACGGTAAGCATATATCCCACTCCTCTGACATTGATAATCTTGATCCGTTCATCCTGACTGAGGTATTTTCGTATCCGGCTGATAAACACGTCCAGGCTACGCCCTGTGAAATACTTATCATGGCTCCAATAAGCCCGCATGATATCCTCCCGTGGAATGACTTTATCCTTCTGTTCATATAGCTTCCGCAGTAGCTCACTTTCGCGGAAAGACAGCTTGAGCACCTCACCCTGATAGGTCAACTGATGTTTTAAACTATCCAGGCTATAGTCTCCAATCATCAGCTTTTGGCCGAACAGCATCTTGGGACTATTTTTTAATAGAGACTCTATCCGTACAACAAGTTCTTCGATCTTAAATGGTTTTTTGACATAATCATCGCCACCTAAACGAAACCCCTTTACCACATCTTCTGTCTGCACCTTGGCCGTCAGGAAGATAATGGGCACCTGGGTATCTGATTCCCTTATCTTTGTTGCCAATGTAAAGCCATCCATGACGGGCATCATCACATCCACAACCAAAATATCAGGCCTTGCTTTTGTAAACGCCTCCAAGGCCTCGTGTCCATTGCTACAATGGGTGACATGGAACCCGTTTGCTTCTAGGCTATCGGCAACAATCATTCCGAGACTCGGCTCATCTTCTACATATAAAATTTCAATCATAGCACTGTGGTTCAATCAAGAATATATTTTGGTCTTACTGCAACGATATCTTTAGGTTAAATCATCCTAATCACCGTGCCATAAACTATATTATTTTCTTTGCCGAAAGCCAAGAACAATCTATTCATAGGGCAAGCGGATACTAAAGGTACTCCCTTTTTCCAGCTCGCTGTCCACAGTAATCTTACCATCGTGCCTTCTTACCACCTGTTTGACATAGGCAAGCCCCAGGCCAAAACCCTTCACATCGTGAAGATTACCGGAGGGAACCCGAAAGAACATATCAAAAATCTGATTATGATATTCCGAAGAAATTCCTTTACCATTGTCAGTAATACGAATATGGACATTTTCCTTCATTTCCTTTACTTCCACCTCAATATAAACTTCCTGACCAGCGTATTTTATCGCATTTTCCAGTAAATTATTGATCACATTTTTTAGGTGGGCTTCGTCGCCATTGATCCTGATTTCACCCGGATTCGCAATGAGGTTAAAATCTACTTTTTTTGTTTTATTTAACTGAGCAACTTCAATTGCTCCTTTCACCATGGCGACAAGATCAAAATCCGTGCGTTGCAAAACAATTCCCCTAGTCGCATCAATATCCATTTGAAGTACTTTTTCGATCATACCGGAAAGATGTTCCAGTTCCTTTTTGGAGATGTTCAGATAGCGATTCATCTTTTCTTTGTCATCCTGTACCCCATACAGCTGTATCGCTTCTATGGCTGCCATGACCGTAGAGACCGGTGTTTTAAGTTCATGCGTCATATTATCGACGAAATTCTTACGGAGTTCGGCCATCTTATTCTGGTTGAGAATCGTTTTCATCAGATAGAAGAAAGTACCTAGCAGCAGCCCTATCAAGAGCAGCGAGATGAGTAACTGCCAGCTCAAGCTATACAATAGATACTTCCAATCCTCCTGAAATTTGATAACAAGAAATTCATTTTTTTGCGGGTTGACCATCATGGGCCTCGTCCAGGCGAGGTTTGCATTTCGGTACTTGCGACGCACATCTTTAATTTGATCGTGCGGAATAGTCACAATAGCCATTTCAAATGGCACCGATATGCTCTTGTTGTTCAGCGATTCCTTGAATTTTCTTTCGATCAAATCTAGATTGGCGCTGTTCATCTCAAAATCCCGGAACAAAAAAGGGGGAATAATCGCTCCTTGACCTTCACGATCTTTGGGGAACATCTTCTCTCTTCGGATATGATTTTCGCGGTCAAATCGCTCACTTTTGGGACGTTCAGCACTTACGCGCTGTAATGCTTTATCGAGTTCAGAAGCGGGTATTAGGGTTGAAAGCTCCCGTTTTACATCTTGCAGGAGGCGATTCCGGTCCGCCTCCGGGCCGTCCAACTGACGATCACCGTTACGGGCTTGGTAAGCCTCCTGGACGGCATTGAAGAGCGAGCGTTCAGCGGTAGATAGAAATAGGTCCCGACGATTTGTATAACTTCCGTAAAGCCAAATCCCCAGTACTACAGTAATTCCTGCCCCAATTAAAACGATCAAACTGATCAGTAATTTAAATCTTCTACCCATAACTAAAACAAATTTAAATTACTAGATTTGCAATCGCTGTGGTAATTAACCATATTTAACAAAATATAACACTGATTAACAGTTCGCATTGATTACTTTTGCACTATTCAAAAATTAATATGATTAAAGACTTTAAGAGACGTAGTATTCAATTTTTACTTCCACTTTTTACATTGGCCGCTTTCGTCGGTTGTAATAAAGACATTTCGCTCTCATTGGATAGTTCAAGAGATGAAACAATCGGTTTAGTACCAATTGATACGGTTTCCGCCAAAGTTTCGACTTATCAATTGGACGATATTCCGACTTCCGCTACTGGAACAATGCTTGTCGGAAAGAATAACAATGCCGTTACGGGCAGCATGAAATCTACAGCTTATATGCGCTTGGGTATAGGAACAATAAATAATGCTTCTATTCCGGATGACGCGGTATTGGATTCGGTGACCCTGGTATTAAAGCCAAACAAATATTCTTACGGTGATACAACAAAAGTACAAAAGATATCGGTACGCCGTGTTACGGAAGAAATTACGCAAACACAGATTGATTTAACCAAACCGGTTGATGAACGACCTGTTTTTGTCACTTCAGCAGCGATATTCAGTAAACAAAAATTTGCCTATGAAAATACACCATTGGCAGAACTTTCTTTTAAACCACGTATACAAGCGGCAGACTCCTTATTTTTTAGATTCAACAGCGCGATTAGTAATGAGCTGTTTACGATGATCAAAAATAATGACAACCGGATTCAGAGCAATACAAGTTTTCAAGAGTATTTTAAAGGTTTAGCACTTGTTCCGGACAACAACAATACGGCATTGATCGGATTCAAGGATACCGTATTTTTACAGGTTCATTATTCATTCCTGAATAATGAAGGCACAAAATCTGTTGGCAAACAATATTTTTCTATTGATAACAAGGCTTACCAGTATAATCAAATTGAGGCAGATCGTTCGGCAAGCAAGTTTGCACCGATGACCTTAAAAAATCCTCAAATTGCGAGTCAACAAACTGATGGAAATGTGTTTTTAGAAGGATCAACTGGTGTTGTAGCAAAAATTGAGTTTCCAACGTTATTAGAATTGGTGAACAATCCATCAATTGCGATTAATAAGGCTGAGCTAGTCATTGAAGTCCCTAATGGAGCGGCAACCATTTTTGATCAGCCGCAGAGCTTGGTTTTAATGGTGGCTAGTAATAATGGAAATCCGATCAGTCTGTTAACTTCACCTTATTCAACAACAACACAGCAAGCGACATTAGTTCGCGGCAATGATTTTGGTTCAAATGGTACATACACATTCAATCTGATTGAATATTTAACAAAAATTAAAACAACAGCATACAATAATACTTCATTATATCTATCTTTACCAACATCGGGTTTGTTTTCAACCGGAAATAGGTTAATATTGGCAAAAGATAATGAGAATGATCCGAAAATTAAATTAAACATCCTTTATACTAAATTTCAATAATTTATGAACAAGAAAAATTGGCTACTCGTTTTATTAGCTTTTGTATTTACAGTTACAACTTTCTCTTCTTGTAAAAAAAGTGACGACAGCACAACCAAATCAGACGAATGGTTTGCAAAAGCTGCTTTTAAAGGGCCACAAACTTCATCTGCTGCTAGCTTTTTGATAAATAATGTTGCATATGTCACTACTGGTCTAGCAAGTAATGCTGGCGGTAAACCGTTTCGCGTGAAAGACACGTATGCTTATGACGCAGCATCAGATACTTGGGCTGAAAAAGCACCTTTCACAGGGGTTGAGAGAAACGGTGCCATCGGTTTTTCCATTGGTAATATCGGTTATGTTGGTGGCGGAAACGACGGAACAAACAACCTAACAGATTTCTACAAATTTGATCCTACAGCTAATGGCGGAAAAGGTGCTTGGTCAAGCATTGCTCCACTTCCTATTGCTTTATCAAATGCAGTCGCTTTCACATTAAATGGTGCGGCTTATGTTGGAACAGGTGAAACTGTCGTTAACGGCGGAACAACCAATACGAATGAGTTCTACAAATATGATCCTGCAGCTAATACATGGCAAGCAATTAGCGATGCTCCATTTTCAGCGAAAAGAAAAGCGGCTTTCTCATTTGTTGTCAATAATGTAGCTTATGTAGGTGGTGGTATTTCGAATGCTGCTTATCCAAAAGATTTCTATAAATTTGATGGTAGCAAATGGACTAAATTGAACGATTTAAATAGAGCAGATAATTCATATACTTACGATTTAACCCGTTCAAATGCTTCTGCTTTCGCGATCAATGGTACACCATTCGTTGTTGGTGGTTACAAAAATGCTGTGATCAACAGCACTTGGAAATATAATATTTCTGGTGACTACTGGACAAACGATAACGGCGCTTTCGCTGGTTCAGCACGCCAAGATGCGATCGGTTTTGCAGTAGGAAACAACGGTTACATCACGACTGGACTTAACGGTTCATCTCGTTTTGACGATACTTGGATGTTTACTCCGATTTATTAATCGAAATAAAATCAATATAGAAAAAGGAATGGAGCTCAAGCTTCATTCCTTTTTTGTTTCAGACCTTTTTGTTTCTATTGGCTAAAAAGGATTTCCACTTCTCTTTTATAGCTGTCAGCTCTAGAGAAATCCATAACAGCATCATCCCAGCTACTATGGATTGAAGTCGGGTAAACTCCTGTTCTTCTTTATTAGAGGGGTACCTTCCGAGAGATCTGCTCGCCATCATGTTTCTTTCTTTCCATACGGTTTTAAAAATGATCTGTTTCAGCCCCTGGGTATTATTATACAAAAGATTCGATGGAAAGCCTCACACAATAACATCCATACTTCAAAGCAGAATGGCCGCAATAAAAAAACCTTGTCAGCTAATTCTGACAAGGTTTCCATTTTATACGAACTTGCACTACTACCGAACTTCATAAGAAGGATCAGAATAGGAAGAAGCTTATCTATTTTTCAACGGTTTTGATTTCAAATAATGTATTCCACAATTTACCTGTTATAAAGAGACGTTTTCCCGCTTGATCATAAGCGATACCATTCAATTCATTATCGTAAGCGGACGTATGTTCATAAATACCCACCAAATTAATCCGTTCCTCTACCGCTCCTGTTTGCGGGTTGATCACAACAATAACATCTTTTTGATAAACATTGGCGTAAACTTTCCCGTCTATATATTCCAGTTCATTAAGTTCATCCACGGGTCCAGCTTCATCGTAAACTCCGATAGCGTTCAACTCCTTACCGGTTGTTGGATCTAAAAAGAATAACTTATTGGAGCCATCAGACTTTATCAGATGCTGTCCATCGTAGGTTAGCCCCCAACCTTCTTTACTATTCTCATATTTAAAGGAACTTTCCTTTGCAAAAGAGTTTTTATCAAACACATATCCCTCTCCCTGTTGCCAGGTCAACATAAATAACTTATTACCAACCAATGTCATTCCTTCGGCAAAAGTCTTTTCATCAAATTTGATCTCTTTCAGCACTTTTCCCGTCTTAAGGTCAACCTTTCTCAAATTTGATTCACCATAACGTCCATTCGATTCGTAAAGAACGCCATCAGCAAACTGTAACCCCTGTGTAAATGCCGTTGTATCATGCGGGTATTTGTTGACAACCTCAAAACCATAATTCTTTGCATTTGCAGGCACGACATAAAATGTACTTGAAACAGAATCTGGTTTTCCTGCATTGTACACCAAAGCGGAAATATTACGCGTACCATAGGCCATGTCTTTGGTATCGACCATAACTGCTGTGGTATCCGTTGATGACCCTACATGTTTATTATCCACAAAATACGCCACAGAGTCCATTGATACAGTTTCAAATTTCAATTTCAACTGTACTTGAGCACCTTTTAGAACCGCTTGATTTGCTCCTGGAGACGCAAATTCCAAACTAGTTTTTTTTGACTTACAAGAAGCAAAAGCCAGTGCTGCAATTGCCATAAAATAAGTTATTTTTCTCATCTATGTATAATTATTTATAAGTACGTATCCTTAACTGTCCCAAAAAGCATCTTTGATATAATTGAGTACTGCTTTGGGTGATCGTGTTATCGCGACAACATCAAACCTGAGCTCGCCTGTATAATCTGTCTTCAGAATATAAGCTTGAGCCGCACGAATCAGTAGTCGCTGTTTTTTGCGATCAACAAATTCGTAGGGTTCGCCGAAATCTGTTCCCGACCGTGTTTTCACCTCAACAAATACCAATGTATCCTTGTCCATGACAATCAAATCTACTTCTAAATTCTTAAATCGCCAATTTCTTAACACTATTTTATAGCCTTTCTCCACAAGGTATTCCATGGCCATTTGCTCTCCCCATTGGCCGGTTTCAAGATGCTTGGCCATATCAGTTAATTACTTTACTATCGTATTTCCCAGAAAGCCGCCCAGTAGCCGCTCGGCTTCTTTTAGCTTCTGATATTTAAAAATAAGGACCTCCAGGTTTGCCACATCTTGCTCGTGTTTCATTTCTTCCCGAATGTGGTGCATTTCTGCCTCGATCTTGCGTTTTTTGATCCGATAGATCGCTGTAACAACAAGTTGTTTTAAATGTTCATATTCTTGCGTTACATAAATTTTACGCTTATCGTCATTCCAGTTTTCACTGAGTGAATATTTACTGGCAACGCTATTAATCGCCAGATCTGAAATTGATGCATCAGGATTAGAATAAAACTGTTTTGCATCAGGAATTTCATAATTTTCTGCAGCATCTCGATAAGCTTTTAAAATAAAAGCTGCGGCTTTATCCTTAAATTCTATGTCGCTAATATTCCCCAATAAAAGCCCTGCAACAGGAATATCCCCATCGCCTTCCCAGGTTGCCAGATAATCACCGTAATTAATTAGAATACGTACAATCTCGCGCTCCTGAAGGATTTCCGATGTCAGTTGTGCCGGCTGTTCAACATGTTCCATAGGTGGCATCCCACCCCGTTCGTCGTCGGTCATGAAGAAATCAGGAGGCGGGCCTTCCATCCCCATAGGCGGCATACCTGCATTTGGTGGCGGTGCCTGGGTTTTGCGAGCAGCATCCTTGTCCGCTTTCTTTGCTCTATTGAGTCTGATCTTATTGAGCTCGGCCAATAAAATGCGCTCTTCGATATCCAAAAGGCTGCTACATTCCCGGATAAAAACAGAGACCTTGATCTCATCGGGAATCAACGCAATACTTTCGACTACATCGCGAATAACCTCTGCTCTTTTTATTGGATCGTTGCTGGCATCGCGAAGCAGTATATTGGTTTTATAAAAAATGAAGTCCTGCTGATTGGATTTGACATAATCCTTAAAAGCGGTGGCGCCAAACTTCTGAACATAGGAATCGGGATCATTTCCATCAGGAAAAAGCAATACTTTGACGTTTAGGCCTTCTTCGAGCAACATATCCGTACCACGCAAAGAAGCTTTAATACCCGCCTCATCGCCATCATAAAGAATGGTCACATTCTTTGTAAATCTAGAAATAAGCTTGATCTGCCCTGTTGTCAAAGACGTTCCCGAAGATGAAACCACATTCTCCACGCCTGCCTGATGGACGGAAAGAACATCGGCATAGCCCTCTACCAAATAGCAGTTGTCCTCCTCCATAATTGCCTTTTTGGCAAAATTCAATCCATACAGCACATCGGATTTATGGTAGATTTCGCTTTCGGGAGAATTCACATATTTGGCAACCTTCTTATCTGTTTTTAATGTCCGGCCACCAAAGCCAATGACACGTCCCGTTAGGTTATGAATCGGAAACATCACCCGCCCACGAAAACGATCATATAAAGATTTATCATCACGCTCAATCGCTAAACCACTCGCGGCCAAATAATCGGGGTGAAAACCGGCTACCTGTGCTTTGTCGACTAATGCTGTCCATTCTTCGGGGGAATAACCCAATTCAAATTTTTTGATAATATCCTCACGATAGCCACGTTCCTTGAAATAGTTGAGGCCGATGACCTGTCCCATTTCAGTTTTCCAAAGTTGCTCGGCAAAGAATTTACTGGCCCATGCACTCAGTACATATAGACTTTCACGTTTATCCTGTGCCGCTAACTGGGCAGGTGAGCGCTCAACTTCCTCGATTTGAATCGAATATTTATCGGCTAAATAACGAATGGCTTCCGGATAAGAGAATTTCTCCAGTTCCATAACAAACTTGAGAGAATCCCCACCAACACCGCAACCAAAACACTTATAGATTCCCTTTGAAACAGAAACGTGAAAGGAGGGTGTTTTTTCATGGTGAAATGGACAATTTCCAATCAAAGAAGTTCCCCGTTTCTTTAAGTCAACAAAGTCTCCCACCACCTCTTCTATCCGTGCTGTTTCCAGTACTTTATCAATAACTTCCTGCTTTATCAAACCGTTTCTTTTTTAATGTAAAATTAGAATAAATCTTTTGCATCCCCACTAAAAAACAGTTTCTTTAATCAAAGCAGTATAAGGGGGATATAAAATGTTTTGATATGCGATGCTATTGTATTGCATATCAAAAGCAATTTATCTAAGTTTGTTCTTCAATTTATAGCTGATTAAGATAATCAAAATGAGCAAAACAATCAAGAAAATATGCTGTATCGGTGCTGGCTACGTCGGTGGACCTACCATGTCAGTTGTTGCAAAGCAATGCCCACATATTGAGATTACGATCGTCGATGTCAATGCGGCGCGGATCGCGGCCTGGAACGATGAAGATCTTGATAACCTTCCTGTCTATGAACCCGGTTTACAGGAAATCGTTGCAGAAGCGCGTAATCGCAATTTGTTTTTCTCAACGGATATCGAAAAGGCTATTGATGAAGCCGACATGATTTTTATTTCGGTCAATACACCCACTAAAAATTACGGCAAAGGCAAGGGAATGGCTGCAGATTTAAAGTATATTGAACTTTGCGCACGTCAGATCGCAGCTGTTGCCAAAAACGACAAAATTGTTGTTGAAAAATCTACTTTACCTGTTCGCACTGCAGCAGCTTTAAAAAGTATTCTTGACAATACAGGAAACGGGGTCAATTTCCACATTCTTTCAAATCCTGAATTTTTAGCAGAAGGAACAGCCATACAGGACCTTATCAATCCAGACCGCGTCCTGATCGGTGGTGAGAATGATGAAGCCATTGCCGCATTGGTTGATATCTATGCACATTGGGTAAGTCGCGACAGGATCCTGACAACCAATCTGTGGTCTTCAGAGCTTTCAAAATTAACAGCCAATGCGTTTTTGGCACAACGTGTCTCCTCCATTAACTCCATCTCGGCACTATGCGAGAAAACAGGCGCCAATGTCGACGAAGTTTCCAAAGCGATTGGTATGGATTCCAGGATTGGATCCAAGTTTCTGAAAGCTTCTGTAGGTTTTGGAGGCTCCTGTTTTCAAAAAGACATTCTTAACCTTGTATATATCGCTCGAAGTTATGGTCTGACCGAGGTTGCTGAATATTGGGATCAAGTGATTTTGATGAATGACTATCAAAAACAGCGTTTTGCAGACAATATTATCCAAACATTGTACAATACAGTGTCGGGTAAAAAGATTGCATTTTTAGGCTGGGCATTCAAGAAAGACACCAATGATACGCGTGAATCTGCAGCGATCTATGTTGCAGATTATCTATTGAGTGAACAAGCTGAAATCACGGTCTATGATCCCAAAGTTTCTGCTGAACGCATCTATGCCGACCTCGATTATCTAAACACCCGCTCTTCAGAAGAAAACAGGACCTTGGTAAAGGTTGTCAATACACCCTATGAGGCCTGTAATGATGCGCATGCTATTGCCGTATTGACCGAGTGGGATGAATTCAAAAGCTATGACTGGGCCAGCATTAAGAAACACATGAAAAAACCTGCATTTATATTTGATGGCCGTAAACTATTGAACCGTCAGGAACTGGAAGACCTTGATTTTAAATATTACGCGATAGGCGAGTAATCAATATATAGATAAAAAGAACCCTCAGAATATATTCGCATACGTATATGCAACTATAACTGAGGGTTTTGTTTGTGCCTGTTGTCAACGCATAAGGAAAGAGAGATGAAACACAAGCGATGCAACAGGACTTTTTATCTTAATTATTCAGCATCCCATAGAACTCATTCATATAGTACGATTCCTGGAGCGCATCTCTGAAATTCCGCCATTGTTCTTCATCAAATGAAAATACAATATCTGGATAAGGTGTCTTCATGATCAATCGAAATTCACCGTCCGGAAATGTGCTAAAAAAGAGCTCATCACCATTACTTTTCGTAATATTCAAGAAGTCGAAGAACTTGTTCTGCGTAAATGTCAGTACAAAACTTTGTTGCCATATATAATAGGTTTGACACTTATGGCAAACACTGATATGGGTGTCCCCTCTTTGGCTTAGAATCTTTGTATCACACATACTAATATATACATTTATTTAGACTCATTATAAATAATATTCAAATGTAAGCATAGTTTTTAGAATAACAAGTGTCTGAACAAAAAAAAGGCGATATATTTCTATATCGCCTTTTTTGGCTAGAGAGCATTAGTTTAATCCCCTCTTTTTTAATAGATATTTTGGATCTGGGTCCGCACCTCTAAATGTACGGTACATCTTGGCAGGGTCATCTGTGCCTCCTTTTTCAAGGATATTCTTACGGAAAGAATCTGCTGTCACTTGATCGTACAATGATTTTTCCTTAAATGCGGCAAAAGCATCCGAGTCCAGCACTTCAGACCAGATATAGGCGTAGTAACCTGCAGAGTATCCACCGGCGAAGATATGTTGAAAATATGTACTCCGATAACGCGGGATAATAGCATCAATAATTCCTATCTTTTTCATTGCGCCCTTTTCAAAAGCATTAATGTCTTTTGAAATTTCTTTGGTCGTAGCATGATAATCCATGTCCAACAGGGCTGCAGAAAGATATTCAACAGTTGCAAAGCCTTGATCGAAGGTACCAGCCTTTTCCATTTTCTGAATCAATGAATCCGGCATTGCTTCCTTGGTTTTATAGTGCTTAGCATACGTTTTTAACACTTCGGGATCTGCCGCCCAATTTTCCATCACTTGTGAAGGCAGTTCTACAAAGTCTCGTGGTACAGAAGTTCCGGCCATTGAGCGGTATCTTACATTGGAAAGAAGGCCATGCAAAGCATGTCCAAACTCATGGAACAAGGTCGTTGCTTCATCGAATGTTAACAAGGCAGGATTTTTCCCCACTGGTTTTGTGAAATTGCATACGATCGAAATTACCGGAGCAACGCGTTTACCATCTTTTGTTGACTGATTGCGATAAGAAGTCATCCAGGCACCGCCACGTTTAGATTCTCGTGGGAAGAAATCAGCATATAGGAGACCCAAATGTGAACCGTCTTTGTCTTTTACCTCATATACTTCTACATCTTTATGGTAAGTAGGGACATTGTTTAAGGCTACAAATGTCAAACCATATAGTTTGTTAGCAACGGCAAATGCACCTTCGCGGACTGCAGGAAGGCTTAAATAAGGTTTAATTTCGTCCTCATTCAATGCGAACCGTTTCTTGCGTATAATCTCTGTATAATATCTCCAGTCGTAAGGGGCAACAGCAAAGTCACCGCCTTCGGCTTTAATTTCCTTCGCAATATCTGCTTCCTCCCCTTTCGCTTTTGCCAAAGCGGGCGTCCAAAGTTTGTTTAATAATGCATAGACATTGGTTGGATTCTTCGCCATGGATTCCTCTAGTACATAGGCCGCGTGTGAAGAATAACCCAACAGTTTTGCTTTTTGAAGGCGAAGATTGACAATTTTTTGGATAATCGTCTTGTTATCGTTGGCATTATCTTGATTGCCACGAAGCTGATAGGCTTCCCAAAGTTGTTTTCTCAATTCACGATTTTTTGCATATTGAAGAAAAGGCATAATGGAAGGATTTTGTAAGGTAAATACCCACTTATCTTTCTTTCCTTTCGCTACTGCTTCTTCTGCTGCTGCCGTTTTCAACGATTCTGGTAAACCTTCTAATTGACTAGCAGAATCAACAACAAGTGTATACGCATTCGTCTCAGCCAATAAATTCTGTCCGAATTGGGTGGTTAATGTTGAAAGTTCAGCATTAATCTTCTTCATTTTCTCCTTATCAGCATCCTTAAGGTTTGCTCCGGAACGTACAAAACTCTTATAGGTTTCTTCCAACAGTTTATTATCCTGTTCATCTAATCCAAGTGTACTTCGGCTGCCCCAAACTGTTTTGATACGGTCAAATAATTTGGTGTTCATCGAAATCTCATCGGAATGACTCGATAAGATCGGTGCCAGATCCTTCGCTATCGCCTGAATACTGTCATTTGTATTGGCGCTGTTTAAATTGTAGAATACTGTAGATACATTGGTCAATAATCCACCCGCATTTTCTAAGGCGACTATTGTATTTTGAAATGTTGCTTTATCGGAATTATTGACTATCGTGTCAATTTCCAAATTATGTATTTTTATAGCCTCGTCAAAAGCTGGCCTAAAATGCTCCGTTTTGATCTTGTCAAACGGAGGTACATTGAATGGGGTCTCGTAAGCCAATAAAAGAGGATTATCTGTCATCACTTTTTTTTCCTCACAACCAACAAATGCAGTTGCCACTATCACAAAAAATGGCAAAAGTTGTCTTTTCTTCATATTATCTGATTATTCCTGATTTTTTCCCAAAGATAATAAAATTAGGCAAATGCTGGGCCTCGCTGGGGAGGGGGTGCAAAGGAACATGAAAACAGTCATCCTATTGTAAAACAAAAACTTATTCGTAAATCTTGTTAAAAATAATCTGTCAATTTGGGTAAAAATATTTTAATGAGCGATATTAACCGTTTCTTTTGGAGGTGTGCGGGGGTACATCAAGAAACTCTTGAAAAATATCCGGAAGAACATAGTAAGTACACAGCCATAGGTGCTACTATTTTTTTCACGGGATTATTTGCTAGCCTTTCAGGTGGCTATGCCATGTATTTTGTCTTTAGTGGGGGTACATTTGACTGGCTGTTGGCCATCGTATTTGGTATTATCTGGGGCTTGGCGATATTCAATATGGACCGCTATATTGTCCTGAGCATTAATAAATCCAAAAGTGGCTTCATGCAACTTCTGCAAGCCCTTCCTCGTATATTGCTGGCTATTTTAATCGGTTTGGTCATCTCGAGACCTTTGGAGTTAAAAATCTTCGATAAAGAGATTCGGGAAAACCTCCGTGTACGTTTTCTTGCCGATCAGCGGGCTAAAATTGATACCCTTAACAGTACTTTCAATAAGAAGTATGCCAATGAAGTCGCCCTTTTGAAATCGATTACGGTAGAACGTGATTCATTGGAAGCCAGTATTAAAAACGACCGTACAAAATTGAATTATGAAATTTTCGGAAATAAAACGACTGAAACATCTGGTGTAATGGGCTATGGTCCATATGCCAAAATGAAAGAAGAAGAACTGAAGAAAAAAGAGGGTTATCTGGATACCTTACGGAATAAAATAACGAACCAGCAAAACGCAATACGCCAAAAACAAAAATTTGAAGGCATATTGGATCAGAAAGTCTTATCGAACGCTTCGCTGGATAGCGCCGTGAATGTGGCTGGTTTTGCAGACCGCAACTCAGCATTAGGCAACCTCAGATATGATGCCAATGGTAAAGTCAACGAATCGAATGCGAATGCTGTATTTTTTATTGCGCTGCTTTTTGTCTTCCTCGAATGTCTTCCGGTAATCGTCAAGCTCTTGGCAGGAAAGGATCCTTATGACAACGAAGTCCAAAACCAAAGGACTATTCATGATTATGAGTCAGACACCAATGTCACGGTTCAAAAAGAAGCTGTAGATCGCTTAAAGGATACATATGTTGATGTTTCCATCAATAAGCGAATGAAAGAGCTTTAATAGAAACCGCTTATCATAAGTCTGAAAATCAGACCTGTTAGATAGAAGATCAGACCTGAGGTCCAACGGATAAAAATGATAAACGGGCCTACCATTTGGTAGGCCCGTCTTCGTTAATCTTCCTCATCTAAAAATTTGGAATCAATCTGTTTATTTGCCTTAGCACCCAATCGTTTCAACTTCTCCACTTTTCCGATCACATTCCCCGCACCGGTCGAAAGCTTTTTAGTCGCATCTTCATGACTTTTTAATGCACGTTCCAGTTGGTTTTGTACCTGCTCCATATCATTTAAGAAGCTGACAAATTTATCGTAAAGGCTTCCAGCTTCTTTCGCAATTTCAATTACATTCCGGGTCTGGCGTTCCTGCTTCCAGATGCTGGCAATGGTACGAAGGGTTGCCAATAGCGTCGAAGGACTGACGATGACAACTTTGCGATCCCAAGCCTCACTAAACAGATCTGGCTTCTGTGCCACAGACATACTTAAAGCAGACTCTATGGGCATAAAGAGTAATACAAATTCTGGCGATTCGATACCATATAATTCATGGTAGTTTTTTGCGGAAAGTTCCTTCACATGATTTTCTACAGACTGTACATGCTGTTTCGCAAAAATTGAACGGTCTTCGTCTGTGTCTGCATTGACCCAACGCTCATAGGCAATCAATGAAACTTTCGAATCCACAATCAGATGTTTATTTTCGGGAAGATCGATGATCGCATCGGGCTGCATCCTTCTGCCCTCGGCATCTATAAGAGACACCTGCAGTCTAAATTCCCGATCGCGCATAAGTCCCGAACGCTCCAAGACCCGTTCTAAAATTACCTCGCCCCAATTGCCCTGCTTTTTGGTATCCCCTTTTAATGCCTTGGTTAGACTATTGGCTTCGTCTTTAATTTTAAGACTCTGTTCGACCAGCTGAAGGACAACACCTTTTAAAGAATTCCTTTCTGCCGCTTCCTGATTGTAGTTTTTATCGACTTTCTCTTCAAACAATTTGATTTTTTCTTTCAGCGGATCCAGGATCAAGCCCAGCGAACGATGGTTTGTCTCGGTAAACTTTTGTGTCTTCTCTTCCAATATTTTATTGGCGATGACCTGAAATTCATTGTTGAACTGCCGTTTAATTTCGGCGATTTCATTTTTTTGTTCCTGAAATTTATCGAGCTGTGCTTCGTAAAAAGAACGTGTACTTTCTAAGGAACGCTCAGCGACCAGGAGATTCTCCCGTTCCTTATCCAATTCATTTTTTAGCATGACACGCTCTTCAAGCAAGCTTTGTTCCCGCTGTTGCGATCTAGCAAGTTCAATTTTTAATGTTTCAACCTCTTTATTGTACGCAGGACCTGCACTGGTATCGGTATTCTTTTTGAGCACCAATACAATCAAAATGACCAATAACAAGACAATTCCCGCAAAGAAAAATATTTCCATGATTTATATTTCTGAAGATGGCGTATACTTTCCTTAACAGGTCGGTTTTGCCATCATTGAATTTAATTAAACACTATAACCGTTCATAGTTTAATGGATCATCGCTATTCAAAACACCGATAAAACCAATCCATTATCAGTTTGCTTTGTGTGACACAGGTTCTTTTATCATAAAGCACAATAGCAACATCCCACTTAATGGTTTATTACTGCAGCTTTTGGTGTGTTTTCCACCATAGATCGGGCATTTCACCTGAAACAGCCAATTGGTAATCTTCATAACGGCAAGGTACCAAGTAATAGCGTTCATTAACAGATTTGGACCCAAAATAAGGTACCTGAATCCACCAGCGGTCTGATTTTTTACTTTTCACAAAGACCAATTCATGCTCTTCGTTTTCCAGTGTCGTGCGGTAAATGATATAAGATGATTTGGGGTATAACGGCGCATCTTGTTTACGGTTATAATATCCATCAATAAAACACCAGATCATTTGGGATACCAGCATCGCGGTCTGCTCCATCGGATCAAATGTTGGATTGAATTCATAAAAACCAATGGAAGAGCATTTATCTGACATCCCTGCATAGCGGGCAAGTTGGCAAGCCTCATCACCATATAGTCCGTTGGGCATGGCATTGGCATTTCCAGGTGCTTCGGAGGCCCGAATGGCTCCAATATCAAAACTAATTAAATCTGCCGCTCGGATCAAAGGCTCTGATTGATCCATCTTGCCGGCAATCATACCTAATCGTGTCGCATTGAAAAATAGTTTATCATACATATTGATAGACTCCTTACTAACGAGGTAAGTTTGATAGGCGATCGCATTTAAATTGAATAAATAGTCGGGCTGATGCAGGATTATATGATTCACGTAAGATCGTGAATTTAGTCTCACATTGTCGGCATTTTCCTGATCAAGGTCAAAACGCGCGTCGATAATCGCTAGTTCTATTTTTCGCTCCAAATTTTGGTATCCCAAATATTGCGCATAGGTCAAATCTTGTCCACCGCCAATAATAATCGGGATAATATTCTCTTTGACGAGTTCTTCGACGACAGATTTTAGAGCGATATAGGTATCCTGAATCGTATTACCTGCTTTGATATTTCCCAAATCAACGATGTTCATCTTATAATCGCCCTGATAGAGTGCATAAAGGTGCTTTCGCACAGCATCTGGTGCTCTATCCGTTCCATTGTTATTCATGGATGCCCGATCTTCTTCTACACCGACAATAGCCAATTGGGGTTGTTTACCCTCTTCCCAAACGGGAAAATCTGTTTCATAGGCTTGAATAACGTTTCCCAGCTGAGAACTCAAGAAGCCATGTTCAGGAGCAAAACCAGTTATAGAAATTGGGCTAAAAAATACGGACAGTGATGACATAAGCTATAATTTGTAAAACCTCTTATTTTTTCTGAAAAGCGTCTATTTTAATTAGACAGAAAGAACATTCTTTGGCTTTCATCGCATCAGGTACTTGCGAAAGCATGAAGGTTTTTTCAGGATGCAATTCACACAAATATCCATTTATTAACTAACTTTTGAAAACATTATTTTTAACAGTATCTTTATCAAGTGATATTAATAACTGGAGGAACAGGTTTTTTAGGGTCTACGTTAATCAAACAGCTGATAGACCAAGGAATTGACGTGATTGCCATCAAAAGAGCTCAATCGACTATTCCGGCTCCGTTGTTAGCATCTTCGCTGATTCAATGGATCGACGCCGATATCAACAATTATTTTGATTTGGAAGATGCATTTGAAGGAGTTACCAAAGTATTCCATTGTGCAGCATTGGTTTCCTATCAAAAAAAAGATGCTAAATCCCTCTTTAAAGTAAATGTAGAAGGAACAGCAAATGTGGTCAATCTTTGCCTTGAAAAGGGCATTCGTCTGCTTCATGTAAGTTCCATCGCCGCTTTGGGTACAAATAGGGACAATCTACCAGTATCCGAGAAAGATCATTGGGAACACAATTCCTTAACCTCCAACTATTCATTGTCAAAATATCAGGCGGAGATGGAGGTCTGGCGCGGTATTACCGAAGGTTTAAACGCAGTTATTGTCAATCCCTCCGTAATTTTAGGCGCAGCAGCACATGATAAAGGCTCCGGAGCAATTTTTTCGATGATCAATAAAGGCTTACGATTCTACCCGAAAGGAAGTGTTGGCGTTGTTGACGTAGAAGATGTTGCGACGATCATGATTCAATTGATGGAAAGAGAAGACATTGCCGCCGAACGCTATATCATCAATCACCTCAATATACTCAACAAGGATCTATTGAGTGTGGCAAGTGTATTAATGAACAAGCCTGAACCGACCATCGAAGTTTCCGAGACTTTACTTCAGGTTGCCTCCACAGTTTCCAGCATGTTTTCCGTATTTAAAAAATCCGATGCGACATTGACAAAGGAAACGGCAGCAGCCTCAAGTGCCAAATTGCAGTATTCAAATGCTAAAATCCAATCGCTCCTGAACCACAGTTATCGGCCTTTGGAACAGACGTTAAAGGAAATTGCAGATTTATATAACAAACAGTAAAACGATAACATAATAAACAACCAAACCTTGAACCCATCGTGAGTAACATCAACCATGAAGTAAAACGTGATCCCGCTGCTAGTTTCACCGCCTTTAATCAGCACATTTTTTAAAGGAACCCATCGGAAAACTACCCCTGTCGGAGATCAACTTTCAGCTATAGTACTCATGATCGTTTCATAAAAAAATAATAAAATGAAAAACTATTACATCATTGATTTTGATAGTACATTTACACAAGTAGAGGCACTTGATGAACTTGCACGGATCTCTCTTGAAAACCATCCGGATCGCGAATCTATCTACGAGGAAATCGAGCGGTACACCAATCTTGCCATGGAAGGTAAACTTTCTTTCCGCGAGGCGCTAGCGGGTCGCGTAAAGCTCCTAAATGCCAATAGGTCCCATCTGGATAAACTTGTTTCGCATCTTAAGAAAAAGGTCTCAACATCTTTTTCCCGAAATCGTGAATTTTTCAAAAAACATGCTGACACGGCATGGATTGTTTCAGGAGGTTTTAAAGAATTTATTACACCTGTTGTGACGCCGTATCATATCAAGACTGAAAATATCTACGCCAATACATTCCGATTTGATGAAGAAGGCAATATTATCGGTTTTGATGAGGAGAACCCCTTATCGAATGAAGGTGGAAAGGTGCAATTATTAAAGCAATTAAATATTGAAGGAAGACTGTTTGGCATTGGCGACGGTTATTCAGATTTTCAACTGAAGGAATCGGGATTAATTGAAAAGTTCTTTGCATTCACAGAGAACATCCAACGTAAAAGCGTTACTGAGAAAGCAGATTTCATTACGCCAAGTTTTGATGAATTCTTATATGTAAATGACTTGCCCCGTGCAATATCCTATCCTAAAAACCGTATCCTCTGTTTGATCGTGGGTGATGTACCAGAAATAGCAGCTCATATCTTAAAGAGAGACGGGTTTTCTATCCGGACAAAAGACACATTCGAAGAAAAGTACGTAAAAGATGTTGGCATGCTTCTCCTAGGCGACAATATTGATATCAGTGACGAACAGCTTCAACAGGCCGACAAATTAAAGACGATCGGATATCTGGGTGATATCAAAGGGCACATCAACAAGGATATCTGCAATGCTAAAGGTATTGTCGTTTTCGATGATAAGAAAAATAAAAAGAAAAATTCAGAGTTTATTCCGCGCCGAATGGCCGATTTTATCAACAATGGTGATACTTACTTAAGTCGCAACTTTCCAAATCTGATTTTACCAAAAGTAAAACAGGTGACAAGATTACTGCATATCCACCAGAACGTTCCCGGAATTATGGCTCAGATCAATAAGGTCTACGCTCAAAATAACATCAATATCGTTGCCCAATTTCTAATGACCAAAAGTGACATTGGCTATGCGGTAACCGATATACAAGGTGAATACGATAAAGATCTATTGAAACAACTCAAACAGATCGACAATACAATTAAGTTCAGAATATTGTATTAATAGCAAGCGGCGGTAACTATGTGGGCAGCTATTGTCTACATACATTCCAGCTTATGAAACGAGAAATTTATTCAGGTACGCTTTCAGTGTACCTGAATTTTCGCTCAAGATCCTCTTTTACACTAAAACACAGATTATGTCCTTACATCAAGATGCCGAATTAAAGAAAGCTGTCCTTGACCTGCCGCAAAAGGAGAAAGATAAACTCCTCGTACGCCTGATAAGCAAGGACAAAATGCTGATCAAGCAATTGCATTTCCAATTACTGGAAAACGAGTACGATTTAGAAGATCGCATTGAGAAACTACGCCAGCAACTGGCGCAATTGTTCGATATTGGTTTAAGTCAGATCGCCAATACACCACACCATAGTAACTTTATTGCGCTGAGCAAGCTGGTGAAGCAGGCAAGTGGATTAGTCAATGAGCACGAAAAAGTCACCAAGGACAAAAATAGCGAAGTAGAATTTAGATGTTATATCCTGAAGCGTGCCATTGCCGACTATGACAGGCTTTTTGACTCTTCTTACCAGTCTGCTGCCCATAAATTGCATAAATACATTACAGGGCGAATAAAACATGCTGTAGGTAAATACAGTAAATTGCACGAGGACTTTCAGTTCGACTATCGGGAAGATTTTCAAAACACGCTAGATGCTTTTGGTAATACAACACTAAAAAGCTATATTAGTGAACAGAAGATTGATATCGACCTAAATTAACCATGAGAAATAGCAAGAACCGTGTAAAAATTGGATCCTTTCGTGTTACGGCTTACGAACAATATAAAATAATCTATTTAGCCACATTGTTGCTATTCCTTGTCTTCGCATATACTTTTTACCTGGCTCAATAAAATCAGTACCGATTAATCAGCCTGTTACTTTTGAAAGGCTTTAAAGTATCCCCTTCGTAACGAGCAAGTCAGCCATTTTTTTACCAAAAAATTTAGCACTTCATACCCAATACTTGATACTATTTCGTTAAATTCGCAATTATTCGAAATTTTTGCTCGTGAGAATTCAAGAAATATTAGAAAAATACAGCCAAAGCGAATCTGTCCAGTCGCTTACCAAGGCCATGCAGTCCAAAAACCCAAAGATCCAGCTGAAAGGACTTATTGGATCATCGGATGCATTTATAGCCGTATCTTCTTACAACTTACAAGAACGTCCGATGGTCTTTATCTTACCGACTCATGAAGACGCTTCTTATTTTTTAAGTGATCTGGAAAGCCTGCTGGATAAACAGGTTCTTTTTTTTCCTTCGTCTTATCGCAAATCGTTTGATTTTACACAAACTGACTCTGCCAATGTATTGCAACGTGCGGAGACGTTAAGTTCACTTAACCACACATCCGAATTGCCTAAAATGGTGGTTACGTATCCGGAAGCTATTGCTGAGAAAGTGATCAACCGCAACGACCTGGATAAAAACACGTTAGAAATAACAGAAAACACAGCGCTAAGTATTGATTTCATCAACGAATTTTTGATCGAATATGATTTCGAACGTGTCGACTTTGTGTATGAACCGGGACAATTTGCGATACGCGGCGGTATTGTAGATATCTTTTCTTTTTCGAATGACCTCCCATATCGTATTGAATTCTTTGGCGATGACATCGAAAGCATACGTACATTTGACATAGAATCCCAGCTTTCTGTCAAAAAAATCCACAAAGTAACCATTGTACCGAATGTACAGGCAAAATTCCTGACATCCCAGCACATTTCCTTATTGGAGTATGTCGATCAGGGGGCAGCCATATGGATTAAAGACGCTCAATTTACCTTGGATATTGTTAAAGATGGTCTCAAGAAAGCAGAGAAATTATGGGCGGGGCTAACCGATAAGCAGAAAAAGGATAATCCGGAATGGCATAATCCTACCTATGAATTTACAGACGAGAAAAACCTCAATGCCTTATTTTTTGAGTTCCCAATCATCGAATTCGGCAAACAGTTTTTTTATAAAGCCGAAGTAACCCTCAAGTTCGATATCCACCCACAACCTTCGTTCAATAAGGATTTTAATCTCCTAATTCATAATTTCAAAGAGAATGAGGGCCAGCGCATCCAAAATCTGATCTTCTCCGATTCGACCAAACAGGTTGAGCGCATCTATACCATTCTAGAAGACCTTGATAAGTCGGCGACCTTTATTCCAATTCATAAAGCTTTACGGGAAGGCTTTAGAGACGACAGTTTAAAACTGGCCTGCTATACGGATCACCAAATATTTGACAGGTATTATAAATACAAACGTAAGAAGGCTTACGAGCGTTCACAGGCAATCACGCTCAAGGATTTGCGGGATCTTAAACCCGGAGATTTCATCACTCATATTGATCACGGTGTGGGCCGTTATGGTGGCTTGGAAAAAGTAGATGTTAACGGCAAATCTCAAGAAATGATCCGCTTGATCTATGCAGACAATGATCTTCTGTATGTGAACATCAACTCTTTAAACCGCATCTCCAAGTATTCAGGCAAAGAGGGCACAGTTCCCAAAATGAATAAACTGGGTACGGATGCCTGGGACAAACTTAAGAAGACAACCAAGAAAAAGGTTAAAGATATTGCGCGCGACCTGATTATGCTCTATGCTAAACGCAAAGCACAGCATGGGAATGCATTTTCACCGGATAGTTACTTACAGAATGAATTAGAGGCTTCCTTTATTTATGAGGATACACCCGATCAGGAAAAGGCTACTGCTGATGTAAAAAAAGATATGGAATCGCCACATCCCATGGACCGGCTGATCTGCGGGGACGTTGGCTTCGGAAAAACAGAGGTTGCCATCCGTGCAGCCTTCAAAGCTGTAGCGGACAGCAAACAGGTAGCCGTTTTGGTACCAACAACTATTCTCGCATTGCAGCATTTCCGGACATTTTCGGAGCGACTAAAAGGTCTTCCGTGCACAATTGATTATATCAACCGTTTCAAGACGACGAAACAGATTAAAGATACGTTAGCAAGGCTTGCTGAAGGGAAAATAGACATTATCATCGGTACGCATCGTCTTGTTAGCAAAGATGTCAAGTTCAAAGACCTTGGCCTGATGATTATCGATGAGGAGCAAAAGTTTGGCGTTACTGTAAAAGAGAAATTGAAAGTGATGCGCGCGAATGTGGATTCGCTGACATTAACAGCAACACCTATACCGAGAACCTTGCATTTTTCATTGATGGGCGCCCGCGATTTGAGTATCATCTCGACTCCGCCGCCCAACCGGCAGCCGGTACAGACAGAACTTCACGTTTTCAATGAAACGTTGATCGGTGAAGCTGTCAGTTACGAACTGGATCGCGGCGGACAGGTATTCTTTATCCATAACCGTGTGGCAGATCTTCCACAGCTGGGCAATTTGATCCGCAAACTGGTTCCAGGGGCCCGTGTCGGTGTTGCACACGGGCAACTTGAAGGCGACGAACTGGAGGACGTGATGCTCAAGTTTATTAATCATGATTTCGATGTCTTAATCGCCACAACGATTATTGAGGCAGGTCTTGATATTCCAAATGCGAATACGATTATTATTAATCATGCGCATATGTTCGGCCTCAGTGACCTGCACCAAATGCGAGGTCGGGTCGGCCGCTCCAATAAAAAGGCTTTCTGTTATCTGCTGAGCCCACCACTGTCGACCTTAACATCGGAAGCCTATAAACGACTTTCTGCGATAGAAGAGTTTTCAGAACTGGGCTCTGGATTTAATGTTGCCATGCGCGATTTAGATATACGTGGTTCGGGCAACCTGCTGGGTGGCGAACAATCGGGCTTTATTGCCGAGATCGGTTTCGAAATGTATCATAAAATCTTAGACGAAGCTATTCAGGAACTGAAAGAGGATGAGTTTTCAGAAGTATTCGCTGATGAGAAAGAACGAAAGTATGTATCCTTTACGCAGATTGACACAGACCTTGAGGTATTGATCCCCGATGAATATGTAACGAATATTACTGAGCGGTATAATCTATATACGGAACTCTCCAAACTGGAGAACGAGCAGCAATTGGCAGCCTTTGAGAAAGAGCTTGAAGATCGCTTTGGCCCCATCCCACGAGAAGTATTTGAATTATTCAATACACTTCGTTTACAGTGGTTTGGCAAAACGATCGGATTTGAAAAAATAGCGTATAAAAAGCATACATTGAAAGGTTATTTTGTCAACAACCCCAAATCAAGCTACTTTGAATCAGACCAATTTGGCCGTGTACTTTCCTTTGTACAAAGCCATCCAGAGATCAGCAACCTCAAAGAAGTCAAAGGCCAGCTACGTTTAGCGCTAAACAATGTGAATACTATTGGATATGCGTTGAGCCTTCTGAAAGAAATGTTGTAAGATATAGTGATGCATCCGATATAAATAAAATCTACTCAATACGTAGATTTTATTTATATTTGATAGACAAGACAAACCTTCTTCGGGGCTATTTGCACCAACAATGCTTTCAAACGAATTGAAGGTTCCTTACGATCAAAGATGCGACAAGTTCGTATTATGGAGACTTAAGGCAATACAAGCATCAATCAACATTATTAGTATGGCAACCAATACCGAAACGATACTCGTCCATGAAGGACAGCAATTCAACCAGACATCTGCAGTAACAACTCCAATCTACCAGACATCCACATACGTTGCAGATCCTGATCCAGCGGAATACATCAAGGCTGCTACCGAACCGAAACACCCTTATTTCTATCATCGTCATGGCAACCCGACGAATAGCCAGGTAGCGACCATCCTAGCCAAATTGGAAAAAACGGAGGATGCATTGGTTTTTGCAACAGGTATGGCAGCGATCAGTACCGCCATATTGGCCATTGTTAAATCGGGAGATCATATTGTCGCACAACATGCACATTATTCCGGAACGGCTATTTTCTTTAAGGAGTTCTTAACGGATTATGGTATCACAGTTACGGCTGTGGATCAGACAGATGTTTCAGCGTTTGAAAAAGCTATTCAGGCAAATACCAAGCTGATTTATATAGAGACTCCATCAAATCCTAATCTCCATATCACGGACCTAAAAGCGATCGGAGAACTCGCCAAACAGCATGGGATTCAGAGTATGGTCGATAATACCTTTGCCTCCCCTATTAACCAAACACCGACAGATTTTGGAATTGACATCGTTGTCCACAGTGCCACGAAATATTTGGGCGGACATAGTGATCTCACTGCTGGTGTCGTCTGCGGTACGCGGGACTATATCGCCCGTGTATGGAAGCGATCGGTCGCTTTGGGGGCATCACTTGCACCGCTTGACTCCTGGTTATTGTTACGCGGATTGAAAACGTTAAGTCTACGTGTGAAACAGATTAATGCAAATGCCATTCAGCTGGCCGAATTTTTGGACCAGCACCCAAAAATTAAGAAGGTCAGTTACCCCGGGTTACCCAATCACCCCCAACATGAGCTCGCAGCCCAACAAATGAGCGGGTTTTCGGGTATGCTTTGTATGGAGCTGAACGGTAAAGATGAAGAAGAAGCTTTTTCAAATGCGCAGACATTCATCAATGGTCTCCATATATTTATCAACGCGGCCAGTCTAGGTGGCGTGGAGTCCCTTATTGTGCATCCAGCCAGTATGTGGGGCGGTCATCATACGAAGGAACAGAAAGAAGCTTCGGGAATTACACAGGGCATGTTGCGCATCTCTGTTGGAATCGAACATATCGATGATTTAATTGCCGATTTAAAACAGGCTTTAGATCAACTTAACTAACACTTATGTGCTAAGTCTTTATCAAAAAGGGCAAAAAATAAGGGGAATAGCACGTTAATGTTATTCCCCTTACTGTACCTATTTTTTATTAAAGTACGCGGGTACCGTCGGCAATCCTGACCTGAATGACCGAAAGTTCTTTATCAAATTTCTGTTTGTATTCTTTTTCGAGTGTTGGCAAAATTGAAGGTAATACACCTTCTTTGACGATATTGATCGTACAGCCACCGAAACCACCGCCCATCATTCGGGCACCGATCACCTCAGGAAACTGCTTGACATAATCGACCAAATAATCCAATTCCGGACAGCTAACTTCATATACCTTGCTCAAACCCTCATGGCTTTGAAAAATATATTGTCCCAGCTGAACAACATCTCCTGAACGCAGTGCATCGCAAGATTTCTCTACACGCTCATTCTCGCGGACAACAAAGCTTGCCTTAGCGTAAATGTCAGCATCTTTGTCCTTAACCAATTCATCAAGCATCTCGACCGTTACATCACGCAGGTTCTTGACCGTTGGATATTTTTCACGCACCCAGGCAGAAGCCTGCTCGCACTGCTCGCGACGTGTGTTATATGCCGTCGAAGCCAGAGAATGTTTCACATTGGTATTCAGCAATACCACTTCATATCCTTTAAGATCAAGTGGAACATACTCGAATCCCAATGTACGGCAATCCAACTTGATAACATTTTTTTCTTTCCCAAAGGCCGATGCAAACTGGTCCATGATACCACACATCACACCAGCATACGTATGTTCAGCTTTTTGGGCTATCTGTGGAATATCCAGTTGCTCTACCTGCAGATCAAACAATTCGCTAAGTACCAGCGTCACCGCACATTCAACAGCAGCTGATGATGATAATCCGGCCCCAAGCGGCACATCACCATCGATATAAAGGTTAAATCCACCTAAAGCTGCACCGCGTTTCTGATACTGATCGACTACACCGAGAATATAGTTTGGCCAATGTTTTTCTGAAATAGCGATCTCCGCTAATTTTACCTCATGACGTTCCTGATAGTCTTCTGCATACAATACGATCGTATCATCCGACCGTTTGCTTATAGCAACATAAATTGCTTTATCAATCGCTGCAGGCAATACAAACCCATCATTGTAATCTGTATGTTCGCCGATAATATTAATGCGTCCGGGGGAAGAAACCACAAGCGGTTCTTCTTGATAGTGTTCTTTAAATTTATTTACAATTGTATCCTTTGTTATCATCTTATTTAGCTTTATAATGTACTGTCGAACAATTTCGCAACTGTTCTGCGGCAACTTCTGGTGTTATATCACGTTGTGGGTTTGCTAACATCTCATAGCCGACCATAAATTTTTTCACTGTTGCAGAACGCAACAATGGTGGGTAGAAGTGCATATGCCAATGCCATTCTGGATGATCGCCATCATTTACTGGCGCCTGATGCATGCCAGCGGAATAAGGGAAAGATGTTTTGAAGAGATTGTCGTAACGCGTCGTCAGTAACTTGAGGATAGCGGCAAAATCGGCCTTTTCTTTTTCGTCAAACCCGGCAATATTCTGAATAGATCGTTTGCTGACAATCATCGTTTCATAGGGCCAAGCAGCCCAGAAAGGTACTAAAGAAACAAAAGAATCGTTCTCGTCTATAATTCGTTCCTCCTTTCTTAGTTCGGCTTTAACATAATCTGACAGAATGGTGCGCTGGTACTTATCGAAATAATTCTGTTGCTGAACAGATTCTTTTTGTATTTCTACAGGCAAATGGTTTTGTGACCAGATCTGTCCATGTGGATGCGGGTTACTGCATCCCATAATTGCACCTTTATTCTCAAAAATCTGGATGTATTTAATCCATTCAACCTTGGATAATTCCACAAACTCTTTCTGCCAAAGATCAACCACAGCCTTTATCGCTACCTGATCCATTTCTGGAAGTGTAAGATCGTGACGTGGGGTGAATGCAATGACTTTACAGATCCCTCTTTCAGTCTCTGCGACAAACAATTCGTCCTCATTAAATTCTTGCTGGCTTGTATCTTTTAATAAAGCTGAAAAATCGTTCACGAAAACAAAGCTTTCTTTATAATCCGGATTGACGTCACCGTCCGCCCGTTTATTGGTTGGACATAAATAGCATTGCGGATCATACTCCGGTCTGTTATCTCCCGGAAGATCCTCTACTTGCCCTTGCCAAGGTCTTTTACTACGATGCGGAGAGACAAGTACTTTTTCCCCGGTAAGAATATTCACACGTGTGTGGGGAGAGTCCCCAAAGTTTAAAGTTGATTGCATGTCATGTATAACTGGTGTACAGAATACACAATAATAGCTATATTAACTCAAAAGTCAAAGGGGATTTTTTATGCGCTAAACTTTGGGTCTTGCGCTTTTAACAATTCGAATATGGTAATCTCAGGCAGAATTCCAACACGCCCCGGATAGCCTAAAAAGCCGTAGCCAACATTGACATATAATCGTTTATTCTGCTGTTCGCGATACAGCCCTGCCCATTCTTTATAAATATATTGTACTGGACTCCATTGCAGCATCTCTGACCTTACACCAAATTGCATACCGTGTGTATGTCCGGCAAACATTACATCCACATCTGTATCCAATACCTGAGCACGCCAATGCGAAGGATCGTGAGACAGCAGTAATTTAACGGGCTGCTCTTCGGTCCCCATTAAAGCTTTCTTAATATCGCCATGTTTCGGAAAACGACCTGTCCCCCAATTCTGAACACCGACAATACAAAGTTCTTCACCATCGACTTTGATCTTGCGATTTTCATCCATCAGAAGATCCCAACCCATCACTTTATGAACGTCGATAACATCCTGGAGATTCTTGCGCTTTGCAGGAGAATCCTCTTTGCCATAATAATAATCGCCATAGTCATGGTTACCCAACGTAGAGAATACACCTAAGTCGGATTTCACACGGGCGAAAATATCCTGATAATCGCGCATTTCAGAAGCCTGGGCATTCACGATATCACCTGTAAAGAAAGTCACATCGGCTTTTTCCTTTAAAAGCATATCAATACCGCCCGTGACGGCCTTCTTATTATAGAACGAGCCGGAATGCACATCCGAGATCTGTGCAATGGTCATTCCGTGGAATGCTTTGGGTAAATTGGGTAAATACAACGGAACTCTTCTGACACGGTAGTCATAGGCTCCCGAAATAATCCCCCAGCTCAACGGAATCAGCGGTGAAGCACCAACAAGGATACCGGCCTTGGTTAAAAATTCGGATCGGCTAATTCCCTTCACCGGATTCTCAGGCAACGGTTCTCCAGCATCTTCGACCAAGTCCTCGACAGATCTCTTCTTCGCAAAAAGGCGTTTTAACCAAACTCCTCCGCGTCGGATATCATCAATCAATAAAATCAGAAAGAAAAATATCTTTGAGGCGGCAGTCAGAAAGAAAGCGACCAAGATAACCGACCTAACAATCAGCGGAATATTATATTGCGCCGAAATAAAAACGCCTAATAACAGTAAAACAGAATAAGACCACCATAGGATGGAAAATACTTTTGTTTTGGGAAATTTGATCTTCGTTGCGCGGAGCGCAAAGAAAATATAAAAATCTAATATGAGTAATACACAAGCATTTACGAACAACATCTTTTACCTATTTTTAATTCTTGGCATTAAGCGCCAATTGTTTTAAAGATTCAATCCATTTGGGATCATCATTGAGACTCTCGACCAAACAAACCTCCTCTCCACCTAAGTTCTTGAATTCATTAGCATATTCCACGCCAATTTCATCAATAGTTTCGATACAATCCGCTACAAACGCAGGACTGAAAATCAATAACTTCTTATATCCTTTCGCGGCGAGATCATGCAATAAATCGGAAGTATAGGGCTGTATCCAGGGTTCTTTGCCCAGACGTGACTGAAAGCACAGCGAATATTGCTCTTTTTCTAAACCTAGTTTTGCAGCTATCGTTCGCGTTGTCGCATAACACTGCGAAAGATAACAGTATGAATTGACTGTCGATTTACAAGACTCACAACCTGATTCGGGACATTTAAGCTGACCTGTAGGGTCTACTTTTCCAAGCTGTCGCACAGGAAGTCCGTGATAGCTAAAGACAAAATGATCAAAACTTTCCAAATCGTGCCTACGGGCATGATCTGCAAATGTCTCGGCCATCAAATCATTCGTACAAAAATTGCTTACAAAACTGATCTCCGGCAGGTAATTCCATTTACGAATTAGCTCCATGACACGATCAATGACCGAGCCCGATGTTGCTGAAGCATACTGTGGAAATAAAGGTATGACGCGAATGGACTCCAAAAATAGACCTTCCATATTTTTCAATGCAGCCTCAATGGATGGGTTTTGGTAACGCATTGCTAATTCAACATGGTATTCTTCCCCCAATGCCTCCTGTAACAGGTCGCGTTGCAAAACACTATAATGCATCAAAGGCGAACCCGTTTCTTTATCCCAAATCGTTTCGTATACTTTTGCAGATTTCGGAGCACGTGTACGTGCAATAATCCCCTTTACCAATAAGGTTCGTTGAAAATAAGGAATATCAATGACTCGCGGATCCATTAGGAACTCCGTTAAATATCTTTTTACATCTGGAGTAGTGGGACTATCAGGTGTACCCAATTGTACTAAAAGAATTCCTTTTTTGCCTTTATTGCTCATAGCTTACAAAGCTACGCAAAAAAGAATGCACTCCGGATCTAAACCGTGGAATTATGAAATATCTGTGACGGGTAATTGCGCCTATAACGCTTCTAAACTTGCTTTTACGTCGCGCATTAACCACATTGGTGTCGAAGTGGCTCCACATATCCCGATACGGTCATTTTCAGCAAATACCTTTGCATCTAATTCGGCCGGATCAGAAATAAAATAGCTATTTGGATTGGCATTTTGGCAAACTTCAAAAAGTACTTTGCCATTGGAGGATTTCTTGCCTGAAACAAAAACAATCTTGTCATATTGTCGGGCAAAAGCACCTAAATCTTCATATCGATTAGACACCTGTCTGCAGATGGTATCGTTAGCTTTGACTTCATACCCACGCTTGATCAATTCATCTTTGATCGCATAAAATTTATCTACGCTCTTTGTTGTCTGGCTATATAGGGTAAATGATGAAGGCAGTTCAACCTGATCCAATTCGGCAATATCCTGAAAAACTAAGGCCTCGTTATTTGTCTGCCCCTGTAAACCGATCACTTCGGCATGCCCATGCTTTCCGAAAATTAAAATCTTCTCTTTTTGATCGAACGATGTTTTTATACGATTCTGCAATTTAAGAACAACCGGACAAGAAGCATCTATTAAGGTTATATTATTTTCCAACGCAATACGGTAGGTCTCCGGAGCTTCGCCGTGCGCACGGATCAGCACCTTTTCATTGCTCAATGTTGGAAGCACACTATGATCGATGATCCGTAAACCTTTTGCTTTCAAGCGGGCAACTTCCTCGTCATTATGAACAATATCTCCCAAACAATAAAGATAACCGTCTTCTTCCAAAATCTCCTCCGCCATATCAATAGCGTATACTACTCCAAAGCAAAAGCCCGAATCCTTATCGATGTCTACTGTTAGATTTAATGCCATAATATCACAAAGTTACGTATTCGCATTGAACTTAGATAAATTGTTTTTTTACTTTTCTTGAAATGGTCGGGTTCAGTGGTCTTGTCAGCGTATCACCCAAAAGACATTGTTACGAAATAGTATGAAATACCAATTACCCTACAGTTATAGATTCGGGGCAGCATGTAAGAATTTAATGGTTAAGGAGCTATTAAGTTATTAAGTTTATCAAGAATTGTGGCGATATGAAGCGTAATGATATTGCATATGAAAAGCAATTTATCTAATTTTGCAAAAAAATTAAAATAATGGCAACTAACAGAACATTTACGATGATCAAGCCTGACGCAGTAGCGAACGGTCACATCGGTGCAATCTTAAACGATATTATTGCTGGTGGTTTTAAAATCATTGCAATGAAATACATCCAACTTTCTAAAGAAACAGCAGGTGCATTCTATGCAGTACACAAAGAGCGTCCTTTCTACGGTGAGTTGGTCGAATTTATGACTTCAGGTCCTATCGTTGCTGCAATCTTAGAAAAAGATAATGCTGTTGAAGATTTCCGTACGTTGATCGGCGCTACTAATCCTGCTGATGCGGCTGAAGGCACGATCCGTAACAAATACGCAAAATCAATCGATGCAAATGCTATTCATGGATCTGATTCAGATGAGAATGCTGCTATCGAAGGAAACTTCTTCTTCTCTCAATTTGAAAGATTCTAGTCGTTAGAAACACCATAAAAAAAGCGCTTTACAAGTAGTAAAGCGCTTTTTTTATATATTGCCTCCTTCTCTCAAGTAAAATAGAACCTTCAGCCGGTTCACCGAACTGTGGGCCCTAATGAGTAGACGAAGGAGTATGTTAAAAGTTTCTTTTACCCAGATACTCATCCTCCTTGGCGGTCATCTTGGCTTTATCTGCCGGCTTCTTATCCGGATAACCACACAGGTGCATAACACCATGAATAATAACCCGATGAAGCTCGTCGCGCATATCAACTTTAAATTTTTCAGCATTCTCCTGAATACGTTCCACACTGATAAAAATATCGCCAGCAATGGTGTCTTCATCTTCGGAAGAATCAAAAGTAACGATATCCGTATAGGTGTCGTGATTTAAATATTGCTTATTGATTTCAAGTAAGTAAGCATCCGAACACAGGATAAAGCTCAGCTCACCTACGCGTTTAAATCCTTCGCCTTTGATGGCATCAGCAATCCATTGCCGAATTTTCCCCTTTTCCTTTAATTTGAAGTCCGTATCCTCGGTAAAAAATAATATACTCTTCATCCTTTTGTCTTTTTATTTTTTTGTTGCTTGACTTATTAGTCGCTGTCTACTTAAAAATTACGGCTATCCATGTAGCTCTGCAAAATAATCGTTGCCGACACGGTATCAATCAATCCCTTTTGTTGGCGATCCTTTTTCTTTTTTCCGCTTTGCGCAATCGCTGCCGAAGCCATTTTAGACGTAAAACGCTCATCGATCTCCGCCACGGCAATTGCAGGATAAGTCTTTCTCAATTTACGAACAAAACCGACAACATGCGATGCCGATTCAGAGTCGGTACCATCCAGCTGAAGGGGCTTGCCAACAACAAAAGTTTCTACCTGTTCTGTCTGTAAATAATCTGTTAGAAATGTCCAGATATCCTGCGGATGTACAGTAGTCAATGCCGTCGCAATAATTTGCATTGGATCGGTCACCGCAACTCCTATTCGTTTTGTACCGTAATCAAAGGCCATTAATCTCATGGATATGTTTTTTCACAAAAGTACAAAGTACGACCGAGTATTACATAGGAAGATGCAATATTTTGCTTCTGCTTTCCTTTTCAGCAGATCATCGCTCTATTTTTTGACACCCGTATTGTTTAATCAAAAAAAACTATAACTTTGATAGACTATTTAACAACAGCAAGCTAACTTACTTTTTGGGCAATAGATCACCGAATTCGACCCGATCATAGCGGGGTTATGGGTTTACCCTATTGACACACGGATCAAAACAACACCGGAAGCGATGTGGCATTGGGTGTGTGAAATCGGACAAATAAATATTTAAACACATGAAAAAAACACTTATCGCCAGTTTCCTGTTGGCCTTATGCTTGAATACGCATGCTCAAAGTAAATACGAGCAACAAATTACCGCTCTTCGTGAAGAAAAAGCCGCTGAATTGGCGAAAGAACAATATGGCCCATTGAAATCAGAGCAAGTGGCATTTTTGGATTACTTTCCAGTAGACGCAAGCTATAAAGTCAAAGCAAAAATTGAGGTTTTGTTTGATGAACCCGTGTTCCGCATGCCGACCTACGACGGCACAAGCAATGAATACAAAAGATACGGAATCATAACATTTACCCTTCAAGGTAAAGAACGTGTACTGAATGTCTACCAAAGCGTCGCATTATTTCAAAATCCTGCATACAAAAAACATTTATTTTTGCCATTTTTAGATTTAACAAATGGTCAGGAAAGTTATAGTGGTGGCCGATATATTGATTTATCCACGGACGATATAAAAGGAGACAACGTTGAGATAGATTTTAACAAAGCATATAACCCCTATTGCGCTTACAGTAACGGCTATCGTTGCCCTGTTCCCCCAGTTGAAAACAATTTAGAAACAAAAATTATGGCAGGAGAAAAAGCATTTCATAAGTCAAAGAACGAAAGACCGGTCAATCTTAATGCGGGTCAGGAGTTTAGTGCTGCTGACAAGAAAATCATTTTATCAGGTGATGAAAATGCGCTTCTTCGTGTATTGCAGACGACGGACGACAAAGATCTGAAAGTTTTAAAGGCGACAAGCAGTGATGTCAAATACAACGATCCATTGCTTGAGTCTCTTTCCAAAAGAATGTTTGCAACGGTACGTGATCCTAATCACCCCGGTGTAGGCATCGCTGCGCCACAGATCGGCATAAACAAAAATCTAATCTGGGTACAACGATTTGACAAACCGGATCAGCCATTTGAGTTCTATGTAAATCCTAAAATTCTATGGCGTTCCAAGCTGAAACGTAAAGGTGCCGAAGGTTGCCTTTCTATTCCTAACCGTAAAGAAGACGTATTACGAAGTTATGCAATCCGCCTACAATACATCAATCAAGATGGTCAAGTTATCGAAGAAAATATCGAAGGTTTTACAGCCGTTATTTTTCAGCACGAAACGGATCACCTCTTCGGCATTTTATTTCCTGACCGGCTGGAAGAGCAAAGCAAAGAAACCTATGCGCCGTTGAATGATAAGATTGAGTTTTCTATCCAGCCCAAAACATTGACGCCATAATCTTTTCGGTGTAACCTGTGTACAAGGCAAGCCCATAAAACTCAATGAAAATCTTTTCAGATAAAAAAGAGCCCCCATGAACGAATTCATGGGGGCTCAATATTTATTATGGAATCTACTTGAGTTAGATCAATCCTTTTTCAGCCAATAACTCCGCTACCTGAACTGCATTCGTTGCAGCCCCCTTACGTAAGTTATCCGCTACTACCCACATGTTAAGGGTATTTGACTGAGATTCATCACGACGGATACGTCCTACAAAAACCTCATCTCTACCGTGTGCATCCTTTGGCATTGGATATTGTAGTGACGCAGGATCGTCAACAACAATACAGCCACTTTGTGCCGCCAAAGCTGCACGCACATCATTCAAATCAAAGTCATTTTCGAATTCGATATTCAACGACTCGGAGTGTCCGCCCATGACCGGAATACGCACCGTTGTTGCCGTTACTTTGATAGAATCATCACGCATGATTTTATTTGTTTCCAAAATCATTTTCATCTCCTCTTTTGTGTACCCATTTTCTTGGAAAACATCAATATGAGGAATAACGTTCAAATCAATCTGATAAGGATAAGCTTTTTCACCATCTTTTCCGGCACGTTCATCCATCAATTGGTTAACGGCCTTAACACCTGTACCTGTTACAGATTGATAGGTAGAAACTACAACACGCTTGATTTTATATTTATCATGTAATGGTTTTAAAGCCACCACCATTTGTATCGTTGAACAATTCGGGTTTGCAATAATCTTATCTTCAGCAGATAACACATCGCCATTTACTTCTGGGACAACCAATTTTTTCGTTGGGTCCATACGCCATGCCGAAGAATTATCGATCACTGTAATTCCAGCTTCAGCAAATTTAGGGGCGAATTCTTTCGAGGTATCACCGCCAGCAGAAAATAACGCAACATCAGGTTTCAAAGCAATAGCCTCAGATGGTGTAACCACCTTATACTTCTTTCCCTTGAATTCAATTTCCTTACCCTTGCTACGCTCTGAAGCTACTGGAATTAATTCTGTTACTGGGAAATTTCGCGCCGCCAACACGGTTAGCATCTCAGTACCTACAAGGCCTGTTGCGCCGACTACTGCCACTTTCATTTTTGTCTGTGTTTAAATTGTGTATATAAAATTTGTTATTTGATTTTGTTTTTAGTTGATTCT
>JALAGS010000171.1 GCA_022712315.1 Sphingobacterium sp.
GATATAATTCTGTATTTGCAGAAATTGCCCCAATTAAAAAGAAAAATAATTGATAAGAATAACGTTGAATTTTTTGATAATGAGGTACATTTAAAATTGAATTTTGGAAAATTTGATGTTAAATCCCATGTCATCACGAAAGATAGCAATGATATCGTTATAAATATGGACAATGAAACTCCATGGGGAATTGATGGTATTTTACCAGAAAATTTGACTGAAATTAAATCAATCAAATTAATTTATAAAAACAAGGAATTTTCATTTCCGAGAAAATCATTGTTAGGAGTGTTTCAACCCAATATAGATAATATGTATGTTTCCATGAATAACGATACTTTCTTTATTGTAATGTCAAATTCTGATGCTGGAGGTGCATACAATATTGTTTGGACAGTTTATAACGAAACAATTATTAATAGATTTATCAATAGAGATTTTTAATGCATCTATAACATATTAGACAAGAGGGTTCGTCAAATCGTTCAGATGGAAAAGCACGGTTAGCTGATAAATACCCTGCTACCACCAATGCGTAAACTGTTGAATGACAATTAATACATGTATGCGTAAGACGAGATCTGGAACAACTATCGTCTCCGTTTTTATCAAAAAAAACTAGATCTCCGAGGGTAAATCCTTTAATTTCGGGTCATGTTCGAAAATTTAATACATTTGTATTGGCATGAAAGGATTAATGAAATACCTCATTATGATGATCTTTACCGTTTGCTATTTGCAAACGGCACTTGAGGTTAATGTTGGGCCAATCACCAATTCTTATGGCGATGAATATGATACGTATGTTCAGCCTGAACAGCAGATTTCAAATCATGGTCAGAAAATAGATTTTACGACTGACTTGGCAATTCTGCCGGAATTCATAACTTTTAAAAGTTCAGATGGAATACAGGTTAGCAGCAACGATAAAATTTTTTCTAACCTTTTTATCTTTCAGAAATACAGACTCTATATAAACTTTTGTTCTCTACGGATTTGATTGAAGAATTATAAAAATATACTTATTTATCATTGTTCAATTAAAATCAAATCAGATGAGAACTTTCTTTTCGTTGCTGATGTTTCTATTCAGCACGTCTTTTGTGTTTGCGCAAAACACCATACATATTACCATACGAGATAATGTGACAAAGGGACCTATTGCATATGCCACGATAGCTATTGCAGAATCCAAGATTTCCGCTAAAACAGATAGTGCTGGATTAGCCATCGTGCGTAATATTCCCAATGGTACCCAGAAAATACGGATAAGCAACTTGAGTTATAAACCCAAAGAGCTTGTTTTTCAATTTCCGCTAAGCGATAATTCCGATCAGGTAATTTCATGGAAAGTGATGTCAGAAGTCTTGATGAATTGGTTATTTCTGCAACGCGAAGTAGCCGAACAATTTCGGATATTCCAACACGTGTTGAAACGATCGATGGCGAGGAACTCGATGAAAAAATGACCATGCAACCAGCAAATGCGAAGATGATCTTGACAGAGAGCACCGGTATCCAAACTCAGCAAACATCCGCAACTTCTGCAAATGCAAGTATACGGATTCAGGGGCTTGACGGAAAGTATACCCAACTTTTAAAAGATGGATTTCCATTATATTCAGGATTTTCGGGTGGTCTTAGCTTGGTACAGATTCCGCCACTTGACTTGAAAAGGGTAGAGGTTATCAAGGGCGCTTCATCTACATTGTATGGTGGCGGAGCGATTGCTGGACTGATTAACTTTATTACCAAAGAGCCTACAGATAAAAGAGAGCTATCTTTCCTCTTAAATGGCAATGTGACGGGCGCAGCTGATATCAGTGGGTTTTATTCCGAGAAATTTAAGAAAACAGGATTAACCGTATATGCTTCGCAAAATATACAGTCTGCTTATGATACCGATAAAGATGGATTATCGGACATTCCAAAATTTTCAAGGTTTACGTTAAATCCTAAATTGTTTTTTTATATCGATCCAAATGCAACCTTATCTTTAGGTATTAATTCTACTTTTGAAAACCGATTGGGAGGAGATATGGAAGTTATTAAAAACAAAGGTGATGGGTTTCATTCCTATTATGAAAAAAACCTTTCAAGCAGAGTCTTCACAATTGAAATTTGAAAAACGCTTTGAAGATAAATCAATCCTAACCTTTAAGAACAGTGTAGGTTTTTTTGATCGTAATATTACTAATCCTGACTTTGATTTTTCGGGGAAACAATATGCTAGTTTTACTGAACTATCCTTTTTGCTTAATAAGGATAAGTCCGAGTGGATAGCAGGAGGTAATTTATGGACAGATAAATTTAAACAAGACAATGCAACTTCCTATCCACTAAATAGCAATTCGGTTATCGGCGGGGCATTTATCCAGAACAACTTTAAGGCAACCGATAAATTTATTGTTGAAAGCGGGTTAAGGGCAGATGCAACCAACCAAAAAGATTTTTTCCTACTTCCAAGAATCGCTCTATTGTATAAGATTACACCAAAATTCAGCTCACGAATTGGTGGAGGGCTGGGCTATAAAACTCCAACAATTTTTTCTGAGGAAGCAGAGGAAAGAGGGTTTAGAGCTATTCAGCCGCTTGATTTTAATAAAGTAAAGTCTGAAAAATCTATCGGAGGTAACTTTGATCTGAATTATAAAACAAGATTATCTGAAGAAACTGTATTTTCGATTAATCAGATGTTCTTTTATACCCAGATAAAGAATCCATTGGTCTTAAACAATACCCAGCTTTCAAACGGTAATTACGAGTTTATCAATGGAAACGGTCATATTGATAGTAAAGGTTTTGAAACGAATGTGAAGCTGAGCTATGATGATATATCCTTATATTGCGGTTATACTTTCACGGATGTTAAAAGGTATTTTAATGACACCGCTATTGTTAATCCTCTGACAGCAAAAAGTAGGATTTATACGACGTTGTCTTACGAATGGAATGAAAAGTTAATAGCTGGTTATGAACTGTTTTATACGGGTAAACAAATGCTGAGTAATGGAGAAACAAAACCATCTTATTGGGTAATGGGATCATCTGTACAATATAAGTTCGAGCATTTTAGTTTATTTGTAAATGCTGAAAACTTTACCGATACCCGTCAGACCAGATATGAGAAAATGTATACAGGCACTCTGCAAAACCCACAGTTTAAGGAAATTTGGGCGCCCACTGAAGGATTTATATTTAATGCTGGTATCAAAATTAGCCTATAATGTTAGCTAAATTAAAAGAAAAAGTAAAGAAACTTAAACTGGAAATAGTTCCGGTTTACTATGCACTGTTTGATAGGCGGACACCCTTGATAGCTAAGATACTGGCAGGGATAACCATTGGTTACTTCTTGAGCCCGATAGATCTTATTCCTGATTTTATTCCAGTACTCGGTTTAGTGGACGATATTATTATCGTTCCTCTGCTCATTAGTGCCACAATAAAGCTAATACCTAAAGCAATTATTGAAGATATAAAAAAGAATAAGGATATCGAGAAGACATTAAGGAAGAGCTGGCTATTTGCTCTTCCTATTCTTTTGGTGTATAGTTATCTTCTATATTCAATGATCATTTATTTTAAAAATTTTCGCGCTACTGGTTTATAATTTTAAGTAGTACCGGAATAAGGAATGATCATCATTGCGACGGCAAGGGACAATCATCGGTTTATAGGAGCTTCAGTGCATTACTTAGCTGCCCTAATACTATTTTAATGTGTTGTATTTATTTCGGGGGGCTCCAGAAGTAAGCAGGATCATGTGTAATAACATTGTTTTTTAAATATTTATTGCTGCTTTTGTCAAATCCACTCGGGATTAAAGAGATATATTGCAGATCAGGGTCGACAGCTCTATATCTGCTCTCTGTGTTAAACTGGCTTTTATTCGTGCATTGAATCCAGTATAAATTTTTTGCCATATAATAATCCAGGTACCAAAGTTTATCTACTTTGGACTCGTCGTTTAGCTTCAGAAAATGATTGTTTTTTAAGTGCTCCCTGACTTCTTCGATACTCAGTAAATTGTTATTTTCGTCCATAACAAATGTACCATGGGAAGGATCCATCCACAGCCACTTTTTTAAGGTTTCAGAATACACACTATTGATCACATGGCAGTCAGTATCTTTATCGTCTTTTGGCATGCATGTAACAAATCGCGATTTAAATCCCATTGCGAGATACATTTCATTTAGCGTCATCGCTTTATGCCGACAGTTGATACCTTTTCCTGTTGCCTTGTGGTAGTTGTAAAAATCAATTGCGTCAAATTCACATAATGCCCAATTACTGCCATCATATTTAATATTATTTGCAACAAAAAACAATATGTTACGGATTTTAGAAATTTCATCGCCATGACCAGCGATTGAGTCCAGTTTGAAAAAATTTTTTACTGCTGCCAAATTATGATTACTCTCTGACTGATAGTTAAATACTGGCAAAGCGAGGTTGTCTTCTGAAATATATCCTCCTGACTGCTGCAACAGGGTTAATTTATCATATTGCTTCAGTTGGCTTAACGCTTTTACAAATTTATTTTCCTTACGGATATTGTTTAAGTCAGGGTCATTTAATGCATTACGGTAGTCAGTATATCCCCACAAAATTGCCTTTTCAAAACTTGTAACAGCTTGCTTTTTTTGATTAAGCAATGATTGTAAGCAAGCAATGTTGTAGTATACATTTGCATTGATTTCCTTGATGCTTGTTTGAAATTCCTGCTTTTCAGTTTCAGATAGCTGCAAGCTGTCCATCTTGGCGGCAATGGTATTTAATACCATAGCGGCTTTTTGATAATCCTTTGCGGGATAGTAGGTGTTATATTCATTTTCTAATTGCTTAAAGTCTAAAAGGAACTTATTCCATGTCGTCGAATTTGTTTGAGCGAATACATTTGGCGTTAGAAATACAAACAGAAGAAAGTTAAATAATAGTTTCATTGGAGGTCGTGGTTAAGGGTAAATAGTTTTCAATCGTATACTTTATAGTGATATCAGGTTTTAAAGGTCATTTTTCCTCTCCATACCTTCCAATAGTTCGTCGAGCAGGCAATCACTATAATTATCAACTCAATTTATCTCTTCAATAAATGAACAAGGCACTTGCCAAAATGATAATGTGTTGAAAATAAATAGCTTTCAGTTAATGGCACTGTTCGATACTGGACAATTGCCCCCTAAAAACGGACACATAGGTGCGTAGGTTCTTTTAAGGGAAGTATCTTCTATTGCGAATATATTTTCATCTTTGAAAAAATGAAACTGTATATTTCCCTTTATATAGTGATTTATTTAGTGGATTCACTTCATATAATGATTTGATATAAGTCTTTTTGTATTTATATTATTGATTATCAGTTGTGTAATTGATCTGGCTTTATTTTGGCCTCCAATACCGGAATTTCAAAAATTGTTTAATATTAATTTTAAAAACATGAAAATTTTAGTCATTGGCGGTACCGGATTGATAGGAACGAAAACTGTAAACAAATTACGGGCCTTAGGGCATGAAGTGATTGCTGCTTCTCCTAATACAGGAATTAACACGATTACAGGGGAAGGGTTGGCAGAAGCTGTGACCGGTTCTGAGGTGGTCATAGACCTGGCTAACTCACCGTCATTTGCGGATAAAGATGTGATGGAGTTTTTTGAGACTTCCGGAAAAAATCTACTAGCTGCCGAGATCAATGCCGGAGTCAAACATCATATCGCTTTGTCGGTTGTTGGGACAAGCCGTCTCCAGGCAAGTGGATATTTCAGGGCCAAACAAGTGCAGGAAGACCTTATTGTCAAATCTGGTATTCCTTATACAATCATCCATTCAACACAATTTCTGGAATTTTTAGGTGGTATCGTGGCTTCAGCGCAGGATGGAGATGTAATTAATCTTTCCACAGCAAAAATTCAACCCATTGCTGCTGAAGATGTTTCTTCATTTGTCGCTGAATTTGCTCTGGCTAAACCAGTTAATGGAATCATTGAAATTGGAGGCCCCGAACAATTTGAACTTGCAGGGTTAGTTAAAGAATATTTGGCCAAAACCGAGAATCCAAAGGAAGTTGTTGGGAGCAAAGATGCCCTATACTTCGGTGCCCCTTTACAAGAGTCAACCTTGATCCCCGAGCAAAAAGCACAATTAGGAAAAATCACCTTCGAGGAGTGGTTTCTTTTGAATAATAAAAAATAATTTCTATTAGGCTAAGGACACATTATGAGCTATGTGCCCTTAGCTTTTTGAAGCTTTTTTTTAAATTAAAATTATTCAGATTATGGTTAGCTTTTATAAAACATTTACAAGTTCACTGGGCAGAAAATTTACAATGGCCTTAAGTGGATTGTTCCTGATCAGTTTCCTGTTGGTGCACATGGGCGTAAATGCCTTGATATTTTACAACGATGGCGGTGCAACATTTACTATTGGCGCCCATTTTATGGCTACTAATCCCGTTATTAGGACTTTGGAGATTGTGCTGATCGTCGGATTTATAATTCATATTGTTCAGGGACTCATATTATGGCAAAAGAACCGTAAGGCACGTCCTATTAAATATGCTCATAAAATGGTAACCCCAAAAGTAACCTGGTATAGTAAGAGCATGACGCTGCTGGGGACGCTAATGCTTCTTTTTCTTGTCGTACACACATCGAACTTTTGGATTCCCAATCGGATTCATCAGTTTAAATTTGACGAGGAGCTGCCATTATATAATTTGATGCTTGCGAAATTTAGCAATCCAGTCGAAGTAATCATCTATTTATTCGGTTGTTTATCTCTATTTTGGCATTTACTGCATGGTTTCAAAAGTGCTTTTACCTCTTTGGGAATTTCACATAGACGGTATAATGGCCTTATAAAGTGGACCGGTATATGCTTTTCGTTTATTGTTCCAGCGGTGCTATTTTTAATGCCATTATCCATTTATTTTAAATGGATAAATCGATAGGAAATATAAGTTTTCCGCAGTTTTCGTATATTAGACTATGCCAGTTGAGCGGATATAATCATAGTTAAATCAGATTACTGCAGTATTACCATCCCATATATCATGAAAGCAAAAAAAACGACGCGGACTACTATTGACCTTTCCCAGCAAGACATTGCCTATTACCAGAAGGAACGGGAGATTCTTTTGCGATTGGGAAATGACCTGACCAAAGTTCGCGACAAAAAAGATCTCCTTCGGCTTTTTAGAGAGGGAATAAAGGAACTATACTTTATTACCCATACCATCGTTACGACTATCGACTATAAAGATAATACCTATAGTGCCTTTCTGCTTGACCATGAAGGGTCACCGATCCGCGATCATCCGCTTTATTCGGAACTGATGAATACACATTTTTCACTTAATGAACCTTTTATACAACGGGTTTTGGAGGCAAGTGAACCTGTTTCTATTGTGCTTTCGGATATGATGGATCTTCCGGAAAGTCCAAAATTTCTCCGTGTTAACTATGAAAAAGGCATACGGGAAATTTTAATGGCTAAATTGGTTCGTGATGACCGGCCTATTGGATTTCTCCATATATATACTGATAAAGTTAATGGATTCAGCCAAAACTTTAAAGCTCTCATTGACGGAATTATTCCTCAAATATCGGGTGCTGTTTCCAATATCATTCAAAACCAGGAATTGCTTAAAAGGGAAAGGGAGAAGACCTTCCTTTTGAAGTTTAGTAGTCAGATAGCCGCGGTTCGAACAAAAGAAGAATTGACTGCCACAGTGCGAAATGTATTGAAGGAGCTGAGTCCTACGGGAAGTTTTGTCGTCCGAAGAATTTCTGGCGATACCAGGTCGTATACAGAACCGTACATTTATGACTTTGGTACTCATCCCAAACCTACGGCTAAATTCGATTGGTTTCAGCTGGAACTGCCCCTAAATGATGGTCTGCAGAACCGGATCTTACAGAGTTCGATTCCTTTGCTTTTCGATGTTGATAGAGAGATACAGCGGGGTATTCAATCGGGCTACCTATTGTATTGGAAATCCTTGGGTATAAAAACATTTACGGGAATCCGTTTGAAAAATGGTGAAACAAATTTGGGTCTATTGTTATTGGAAACAGCTGAAATCAATATCTTCTTGCTTCAGAGTATCTGTGCCCAGATTTCAACGGCTATATCAAATACAATAGCTAACGAAAAACTTGTTCAAAAACAACAGGAACAGTCCTTTTTACTGGATTTCAGTAATGATATCTCAAAGCAAAGAACCAAAGAAGATTTTCAGTCTGCGATCAGCAGGGTTTTGGAAAAGACATTGTCAACTAAATTGTCTATGATTAGAGTGATCGATTCCGATGGAATCCATCTATCACCATTTATGTATGATCCGACTCTTTTTTCTAACGCAAAGACTGAGTTTGACAAAATGGCTTCCAATCGTATTACAGTAAATGAACTTTACACTTCCCAGGTTCTTGCGAGCAGGGATGGCCTTGTATTTAATGTAGAGGAAGAGATCAAACAAGGGAATGCCTATGCCAAGTTGTGGAAAACCACCGGGCTCAGAAATATGTATGGCTTGCCGTTGCGGATCGGAAATAAGAATATCGGTACGATATGGCTGTTGGCAGATCAGCTCAATAAAATGCTTATTAAGGGAATTTGCTCTCAGATTTCTATTGCAATTGACAATATCAGAGCGAATGAACAGCTTTTGTCTTATAAGAGGAATCTGGAAATTGAAAATGACTATTTAAAAGAGCAGATCAGAACCATATATAATTTTTCAGAAATTATAGGAAGCGGAGTGGCAATGCAGCAAGTATATCAACTGATGTCGCTCGTTGCAAGTGCTAATACCACCGTTTTGGTTACAGGTGAAACGGGAACCGGTAAAGAATTGATTGCGCGTGGTATCCATAGTTCCTCAGACCGAAATGAAAAGGTAATGGTAAAGGTCAACTGTGCCGCATTGCCGGCGCATCTAATCGAAAGTGAACTATTTGGGCACGAAAAAGGCGCCTTTACGGGCGCAGTTGAACGTCGCATTGGTAAGTTTGAGCTGGCTCATCAAAGCACACTTTTCTTGGATGAGATCGGGGAGCTTCCTTTGGAAGCACAGGCAAAATTATTGCGTGTTATCCAGGAACGTGAACTGGAAAGAATAGGAGGGCAGCAGACCATAAAAATAGATGTCCGTCTCATTGTTGCTACAAATCGTAACCTTGAAGATGAGGTCAGGGCAGGACGATTTCGATCAGATCTCTTCTTCCGGCTTAACGTATTTCCTATACACTTGCCGCCATTGCGTGAGCGATTGGAAGATATAGAGCAGCTTACCGATTTTTTTATACAGAAATATTGCCGGAATACCGGTCATAAGCTCAAAAAAATATCTTCTAAGGCCATACGGCAATTGAGGAGCTATAACTGGCCCGGCAATGTGCGCGAGCTAGAACACCTGATTGAACGGACCATCCTTTTAAACACCGATGGCCTAATTGATTACCTGCAGATTCCACGGACACCCGACGAATCAGGCAAGGGTGAGATGGCGCTTTTAAACTGCTCACTCGAAGAATTGGAACGGAGTTATATTATTCAGGTTTTGAAACGCTGTTCAGGGAAAATATCAGGCGCCGGAAGTGCATCAGAAATTCTGCAAATTCCGGGCAATACCCTACATTCAAAGATAAAAAAATTGAATATTCGAAAGAACGAATATTTTACTTAAATGCTGTCTTACAAAATATTTAAAAGAGTAAACGATGTACACTGGAAGAACTTATAAGATTTCAGAATTTTTATTTTGGACCCGTAGAAACTTATTGTGGCTGCTGTTGATCAGTAGTATTCCCGTATTCTGTTATGATATTCTTGGTTTAAAATGGCTTGTCGTGCCTTGGCCTATTGTTGCTTTTTTGGGAACTGCAACAGCTTTCGTAATCGGATTTAAAAATCAGCAGACCTATAACAGGACATGGGAGGCTAGAGATATTTGGGGAATGACAATGGGCATGAGCCGGTCCTGGACCATGATGTGCCGTGATTTTATCAAGGATAAGGAATGTTCCGCAGAAATTATAAATCGCCATATGGGCTGGATTACCTGTCTTAGATATGAGATGCGATCTCAAAGACCCTGGGAAAATATTAACAAGTCTTACAATCGTGAATATGCAAAATTCTATGAAATTCCCGAAAAGGAGAGGAGCTTAAAAAGTCATATGCAACAGTATATTATCGATGAAGAGTTCGAAACAATTATTTCCACTAGCAATCCTGCAGTTCAAATAATCAGCATACAGGGTACTGCTTTAACGGACCTATTTGAACAGGGCTCAATTGAGAATTCACGTTTCCTTGAATTACATAAATATTTACGGGAGTTTACGACCCAACAGATCAAATGTGAGAAGATAAAAGATTTTCCTTACCCTAGGCAGCATGCCACTGTTAACAGGATCTTTGTCTGGCTTTTCTGTTTATTGTTGCCCTTTGCCATGTTAAAAGAGTTTAGCGCACTCAATGAGCTCGCCTCGGGGATTTTCAAAGGCCATATGGTATGGTTTGTCGTACCTTTTAGCATGATCATTTCTTGGGTCTATACTTCCTTGGATCAAGTTGGGGAAAGTACAGAGAATCCATTTGAAGGAGGCCCTAATGATGTCCCTATATCTCAAATGTGTCTAAATCTAGAATTAGATGTGAAAAAAATAATGGGTCAATATAAAACTGAAAATCCGGTTACGCAAAATAATATTATTGTTTTATAGGCAGCCCTTTTTCATAAGTACTAAACACTAATATATTTTTTAAGTACTTCAAGAAGGTCAGCCCGCCGTATAGGTTTGGGAAGAAAGTCATTCATTCCGGATTCAAGGCATTTTTCTTTTTCTCCCAGTACATTTCCAGCTGTAACGCCTATAATAGGTATATGTTGATATTCGGGTAGCATCCTAATATGTTGTGTCGCCTCAATACCACTCATTATCGGCATTTGTACATCCATAATAATAAGGGAAAACTGTTTTTTCCTGCATTCTTCCAAAGCCTGTAATCCGTTTGCAGCTTCTGTTAGATGTATATTGGGCGCGAGAGACTTCATTATCCTATTATTCAGGACCATATTCACCGGGTTATCATCCACCAAAAGCACATCTAATTCTCGTGTAAATGCGTACGAATCTTTCCCTGACTGATCCTGAATAATTTCTATTACAGTACTTCGGTCTACCTTTCTAAGGGTTTTGTATAGATCATGTGATTTTATAGGTTTCAGCAGTAAATGTGTATTTTCTATTTTTCTAACCGAAGTCAGTACATCCAGTTCTTCCGAAGAAGAAGAGAGCACTATAAATGGAGCAATCTCCTTGCGCTGATTTAATAAGCCTTTTATTTTATTTATTGTCTCTAGACCGGACATGATAGGCATGTGATAATCCATTAGGATCACATCAAAGCGCTCACCTTTCAACATGATATCTAGGGCTTCCATCCCATTGGAAGCCAGCGTGGATTTAATATTTTTAAAGGAAAGCATGTGTTCAAGAATGATCCTGTTGGTTTCATTATCATCCACCACTAAGGCCGTTTTAATAGATGTTTCATCCGCTTCTCTCAATTCAGGCATTTCATAAGGAATCTCAAGATCGAAGAAAAATACAGAACCTTTGTCTATTTCGCTGATCAGCGACAAATGACTTCCCATATATCCCAAGATATTGTTCGAGATGGTTAGCCCGAGACCCGTGCCGCCATATCGTTTGCTTATTGAACTGTTTTCCTGAGTGAAGGCATCAAAAATATATTTCTGTTTCTCAGCAGGAATGCCAATTCCCGTATCTCTTACCGAGAAACGCAAGGCGATCGTATGATCATCCATGCGTAATTTCTCTACTTTTAGTTCGATCTCTCCCTCTTCGGTGAACTTCACAGCATTCCCCAGAAGATTGATCAAAATCTGTTTTAACCTCGCTTCATCAATGAAAAGTATTTTTGGGAGACCCGGCTCAACGTTGAGAAGAAGTTCGATATTTTTTTTCTGGGATTGATAAAGAATCACATTTATGACCTGGCTTAACATATCATAAACATCACTTTTTTCAATCAAAAGCTCCATTTTTCCGGATTCTATTTTAGAAAAATCCAGTATATCATTGATAATGCTAAGCAGGTTTTCCCCTGATTCATTGATGTAATTTAGATATTGTGTCTGTGTTTCATTCAGCGGTGTCCTGAGGAGAAGGTCTGAAAAACCAATAACACCGTTCAAAGGAGTACGGATCTCATGACTCATATTAGCCAGAAATTCGGACTTTGCCTTGCTGGCTATATCTGCAGTTGCCTTCGCATTTTTCAGTTCTTCATTTATCTTTACGGCATTTGTAATATTCTGTATGGAGATTATTATACCTCCAACTTCATCTTTTGTAAGATACCAAGGTCCGACTTTAAGATCGAAATGCTGAATTTCCTCTTTTCCTTCTACCTTTAGCGCAAAATCCCCGTCGACGTACGTTTTTCCTAAAAGTGCATCCCTATAAATCTTTTTTCTTTCTTCGGGAACATGAGGAGATATTGTAAATAGATTATTGCCGATAAGATCTATATGATTCATACTAAATTCATCTTTCCATCTACTACTTACGGCTACGTAGTTAAGGGCTTTGTCAAACATCGCCAAAGGAATGGGAACATCAGTAGCAAAGGACTGCATCATAGCTTCCTTCTGGGCAACTTCCAGAAACATTTTTTTGAAGGCATCGATGTCCTGAATAATTCCAAAAATCCTGCTGCAAATTCCATTTTCAATTTCTGGAATTCCTTTTATTCTTACCCAGATCGTAACGCCGTCATTGCGCAGAAGCTGAAGCTCCTCATCAAAAGAAATTCCTTGTTGTACCGCCCTGTTAAATAGATATTTTATTCTCTTTCTGCTTTTTCCTTCGTAAAAATCAAGGATATTTTCAAAAGTTGGTTGAAAATTAGCGTTAGCTTTGTGAATTTCTATTGCACTTTGGGACCAGATGAGCTTTCCGGTTTTCATATTAGCTTCCCAGCCTCCCACCTGGGCAACCGCGCTCGTTTCCTCAAGCATTTCCTTCGTACGAAACAGATCCTTTTCTAACTTGTCCCGGCGTTGAATGTCAGATTTTATGTGGATATAAACGAAAATGGTCACGCCAATGGCCGCAACTGCAGAAAACAGAATGAATAAAACGGTCCGTGTGGAGGAGTTATTTAGATCTTCATTTTTCAGGGCAAGTTGAACTTCCTCGTGTTTTACAAATTCCTGAACCAACATGCGACATTTATCCATGGCCCTCTTGTTTTGCACAAGTTCTTCTGGGGTCATTAATAATCCCTTTTTACGAGTATCAACCAACAAGACATATTCTTTCATCAATATATCTGCAGTATGCAGCAGTTCATGAAAGATATTAATCTGGCGTTTATCTTTAAGATTAAACCGATCTATGTTAGCAACAAGCAGTGGATATTCCTTCTTGCTTTTATGCAACGGTTCAAGAAAATCCTCCCGGCCGGTAAGCTGATAACCTCGATTGCTTGTCTCGGCATTTAACAGCGTGTTTAAAATATCTTTTATTAAACTGATGGATTCCTTCGTTTTTAAGAGGCTTTGCCTGCTTTCCATCTGTTTATGTATGCTAATATAAGATGCGGCAGAGCCGGCGATCAGCAGTAATAAAGAGAGCATTACACCTAGCTGAAGATTTCTTATAATTTTTTTTGGCATTGGCTGGTAGTTTACTGTTAAGATACTAAAAAAGTAAATAATTACGCCACATTTCTTATTTAATACTTTTTAAAGATCATATATCATAAAATCGGTAAGTAAGCAGTAAAATAAAATATTTCTTGTGTTTACATAAAATCTAAAACGCTCTGCAAGATAAATTGTTCTTTCTGTATAGGCATTAATTAACTGTCCCATGGATCAGCTTAGTTTATTCGAAAATGAAGGATATAATTTTCCCGAAGAACTCTTAGACTTTGAAGCAGATTTTCTTACACAGCAAGAAGCTGATCGTTTATTCAATCTGCTACTCGAGGAGGTGCCTTGGCAGCAGACTTCAAAAAAAATGTACGATCGCATGGTACTGACACCTAGATTGACGGCCTGGTATGGTGATAAAAAGGCAAGCTATCGGTTGGCGGGAAAAGCGATCGTTACAAACCAATGGCTTGAACCTTTAGCAGCGTTAAAAAGGAGGATTGAGCAGCAATTTAACTGTACATTCAATTCCGTGTTGCTGAATTTATATCGGGACAACAACGATTCAGTCGCTTGGCATCGAGATAGAGAGAGCGAACTAGGCAATAGGCCTGTTATTGGATCTGTGAGTTTAGGACAGGCGCGCTTTTTTGATTTTAGGAAAGTAAACGATCATAGCAAAAAGTATTCCCTGTTGCTAAAACATGGTTCGTTATTGCTGATGAAAGGCAATCTGCAGGAAACTTGGGAACATCGCATTGCAAAATCCGCTAAAAAGATGCAAGCACGTATCAACTTGACGTTTCGTTTAATTGGCGAAGGTAAAGAATGATGTACATAAGGAATTATTATAACACCTTTTTTTGTGTTGTCCTTCTTTGTGGGGCTTAAAGTAAGGCATTGAGCCTCATATAATTTTGTCTTTAGAGGATCGTATTTGAGGCAAATTGTAAAAATGTAAATAATTGAAACTTTTACGCGTGAGACACTGTTACATGAGCATTACAATGAAAGAATAATCATTTAAAACATTATATTAAAATAATTTAGGCTTATATGAAAATGTTATTATGGAGAGGATTGATCAACAAATCCTGGGAACATTGCAAAGTTGATACAGTGGAGAGCGGTTTCAAAATAACTTCCGAAGTAATCGGTAATCACACAAATAAAACCTATATCATTAACTATCTGATCAGTACAGACGATCAATGGAATGTTCAGGATTTTGAGATAAGTTGCGAGATAGAAGGAGAGCGGAAACTGATGTATGGGAAAAAAACTGGATCAGATTGGTTGATCAACGGGCAGGTCGTTGTAGCTTTTAAAGGTTTCAGGTATATTGATATTGCGGTTACACCATTCACAAACACCCTACCAATAAAGGGATTGGGACTTCATCTTGACGAATCACAACTGATAGAGGTCATTTATATAGATATTTTGAATGACGAAATCAAACCCGCTAAACAAAAGTATACGAAACTTTCAAAAGAATGCTACGATTATGAAAACTTTGAGAGAGACTTTGCCTCATCTATACTGATCGATCGAAATGGTATGGTGAAGACTTACCCAGGACTCTTTGAACTAGTGGCGTAACCAACGATATTAAACAGGATTTCCATTTAAGGAAAAATCTGTTCAACGTGTGCAATCATGGAAACAAGTCTGCTATTGAACTTACCATTAGAGATAACCCAATTATTATCGCCATTGAAAGCCATAACTTTGGAAAAATCAGGATTATATTTGTAGTAAGTGTAATAGTATAACGGCTAGAGCCGAACCAACCTACACGGCATAGGGGCCAAATGGGGGAGTAATAGATACAGTGATGCCGATTGTGATGATAAAGAGGATATACTCAAAAATCATTTAACCATATACCGGTCAATTTTTTAGGAAAACTGATCCTATCAAAATTGCTTAATGACACGGCTAATGAGATCAATATGGGGACAAGGATAAATGATCTTTCTTAATAAACCGAAGAAGTGGACTTAAGATAATATGAAAACATTAGCCTCCTGACATTTCTTTAAATTGGGTTGGTCTCATATTGGTCAGTTGATGAAAATTGTTACTAAATGCCGATATATTCGAATATCCAATTTCATAGGCTATCTCTGTCATATTCAAACCTGTATCTTTGATCAATTCCATCGCTTTGATAATACGAAGCATTTTTAAGTATTGAACAAAAGTGATATGCAATTTAGTTTGAAATAATCTGGTCAGGCTTCTCACACTCATTCCCGATTGTTGAGCAACAGTATCTAAGTTTAGATCTTCATTTAGCCGATTTCTAAAATTACCAATAATAGCATTGAGTTTTTGATCGTCTGTTGTAGGAAGTTGAATGGAAAATTTTTTGAGATTTTCCTTTGATAATACTCCTTTGAGCGTTAGTAAAAATTCAAATTCCCACGAACCTTTAAAATAATCACCTTGCCATTTCTCGCTGAAGGAGAGCATTTCTGCCAGAAGTTTACTGACAGGATAAATACCCAGTTCATCATAAAAACTATCTGTTTTTTTGTCTGGAAAATAAACATTGATAATAGATAGGTCCTGTGTATTAAACATTAGGTTGTGAGGATAATTTTTGGGTATCCATATGTAATGATTAGATGGAATATAGAAATCTTTTGCGTCTGTTTGTAAATAAGCAATTCCTCCATAAACTAATAATAACTGAGCTTTATCGTGCTGATGAGCAGGTAATTGCTGCTCAGTTTGCTGTCGCATCATGAGAATGGAATCGGGATTTTGATCGACAATATTGATTAATTGGCTAAGAATTTTCATCTGGCCAAATATAACAAATATTAGGCTAATTATATATAAAGATAGCTTGATGCCTTGAATAATTTTGCTCTGTTGATAATCGTAGCATCACTATGAAACATAAAATCATAAAACCCGACAAAGATTTTGAACTTGAAAGACAAGTCGAAAAATCTGAACATAAATCTCCCCCTTCAGACGAAGAAATTGATAAAGCCAACATCTACTGGCTGGTTTGTATTTATTCCAGTCCTTTTATGCCAATGATAGATTTAAGCTTTGCTTTTGACGAATTGAAAAAAATGCTAAGACAATGGTTAGAAAATAGAAAGAAGCCAATCATTTATAAAAACAAAACGAATGAAACAATATAAGACAGTTTCGATTTTGGGCATATTGTTGCTATTATTTGCACCCTTTATTTATGCTCAGCATACAGAAAAAGCCCAACCCTTAAGCTTGGAAGAAATATGGAAAGTTGCGGAAATGAATAATCGTCAACTGAAACTATCTGACCTAAATCATCAGCAAAGTAAAACAGAAATATTGGAAGCGAAAGACCGTTTATTACCAGAACTTTCTATAGGTGGAGATGTAAAGCTCAATTCCAAATTTCTGATTTACGACAATGGACTATTCTCTTCTCCACAGGATGTACCTATAAAAGCTTATGGGTACGGAGTAGGCTACAACCTGAATATCAATCTTTACAATGGTGGTAAAGATAAAAGAAACATCGCCATGAAGAAGGACGAAGAGACGCGAAAACAATATGAATTGGATCTGCAAAAGCATAGTGTAAAATATAATACCGCAGTTGCTTACTTTGATTTATACAAATTTTTGCATTTCTATGATTTTCTTTATGCAGAGATTGAAGCAGAAAAAAAGCAATTGAGATTGATAGAAAGTCTACATAAAAACGGTGCCGTACTAAAGAGTGATGTACTAAGAACCTCCGTGAAATTGTCTCAACTGGAACTTAGTCTTTCTGATGTTACAAAGAAGATTGAACTAGCTAAACATTGCCTCAATATACTGATGGGACGTGAAAGTGATGCTGAACTAGCAATCAAATGCGAGGACATAATTGAATTAAATGCTATCAAAGATGGTGACTACCATGATTATATAGACATTGCTTTTAACAAATCTCCAGCTTATAAAATGGTCAATAGTGATATTAAATGGAGCGAGCTGAACATAAGACAAGTGAAAGCTACGCTATTGCCCAAAGTTTCTTTATATGCTAACTATAATTACAACTATCCGCAGATCTCATTTTATCCGTATTCCAATGACTTGTGGGGATTTGGTCAGGCAGGAATTAAACTCCAGTACTCCATAGATAATTTGTACAAAGGCAACCATAGAATTGCTCGTGCTCAAGTTGTGATCAATCAGGCTAAAGAAAAAGCAGAGATGCAAAAGGACGAAATCTATCTTCAGGTAAAAGAAGCTTATTTGCAGCAACAACAGGCTTTGGAGAGCGTGGAAATGGCAGAGAAAAATATCATGAGAACCAATGAAACTGTTCGTGTTATCAGAAACAGCTACTTAAATCAGGAATCGTTATTGACCGATCTTTTGGAAGCAGAAAACGCTTTATTGGAAGCAAAATTCAATCTGACAACAGCACAAACAAACGTAAAAGTAACCCATATCAGACTATTGGCAGTTATAGGAATTCTTTAATACAAATATGATGAACAAATATAAAACAGATAAAATTATTGTAAGCCTAACCAAATGGTTTGGTATCGCATTATTCGTAGGAATTATTATTTGGGGAGCTACCTATTTCTTAAAAGGGTATCGCTATGAACAGACTAATGATGCACAGGTAGATGCTTATCTCTCACCGATAAATGCAAAAGTGGGGGGCTATATCAGCAAAATATATTACAAGGACAATCAGCTGGTAAAAAAGGGTGATACACTTGTTGTCATTGAGTTGGACGAGTATGGACTGAAAAAAGACGCAGCATCAGCAGAGCTCCTTAGTTCACATGCCAAATTACCGATTTTGACGGCGAACGAAGAAACACAACTTAAAAGTATTGAGGTTATAAAAGCACAATTGACAGGAGCCACAGTGCGATTGAACCAGCAGCAAAAAGAATTTGACCGCTATAAAAATCTACTAGCGGATGAATCTACCACACAGCAAAAATTCGATGATATCAGTGCTTCTTTATCCATTGCAAAGTCAGATTATGATCAAGCTAAAGCCTCTTTAGAAGTAGCGGAATCTAAACTTAATGACTTTAGAGCTCAACATAATGCGATACAGGCAGAGATAAAAATTAAGGAAACACTTCTTCAAAGACAGGAACTGGACATTAGATACACGGTTATCACCGCGCCTTTTGACGGACAAATTGGTAAAAAAAACTATTCAGGAAGGCCAACTGATACAAGCTGGGCAGACATTGGCCTTTTTGGTGAACAAAGCTGAGGAAAAATGGGTGGTGGCAAATTTTAAAGAAACACAGACTGGTAATTTCAAGATTGGGCAAGCGGTATCCATTGAGGTTGATGCTTTCCCCAATGAAAAATTCACGGGTACTATCGAATCCCTTTCGCCAACGACAGGATCCCGCTATTCTTTGCTCCCGCCAGATAATGCTACAGGTAATTTTGTCAAAATCATCCAGCGTATTCCTGTTAGAATAAAACTTACCGATACGCCTGAAAAACTAACGCGTCTCTCTGCTGGAATGAATGCCAATGTTTACATTTTAAAAGATTAATGATGCAAGCGCATAAAATACCGATTTTCAAATCTTGGGTATCCGAGTGGGTGGCGAGAACCGTCATATTTGCTATTCTGATGACTTGTCTATTCAGCTTCGCTTTTTACGGCAGTCCGATTGCGACGATGGGATTTTACGGCATACAGCCTACCGATGTACAATATGGCATGGTTGTTACCTATGGTTCAACGGTGGCTTTCCTCGCACTTGATTTTCGGATAGTAAAATATTTTGCACCCAGAAAATATCTGCTGAGTGCTCTTGCCCTTAACGCAGTATGTTCCGTTATCTGCTTTCATTTCAAAGATTGGACATTGTTTGTTATTTGCCAGTTTTTGCAAGGTATCACCTGTGCATTGATGTCGGGAATAGTGTTGCAGCTCATTTTTCCAAGATTACAGTCTGTACGCGCCCGTGCCATTGCTTACAGTCTTCTTTACGGCAGTATACAAATGGCTGTACCTTTCTATTCCATCTATACAAGTGTGGTCATTCATTTCTTTGATTTTAACTGGCTATTCTACGGATTTATTGTTCTGCTCATTATCCTAACATTGGTTGTTTTGCTGACAATGAGCGGTCAAGCCAGGTTTACCAAAAAGATACCCTTATATCAGGTGGATTGGGTCGGCTACCTGTTTTATGTGTCTTTCATACTGATATTGGGATACATCCTGGTCTATGGACGGCAATTGGGATGGTTCGATAATCCCTTAATTTTGACGCTTAGTTTAGGTGCTTTAGTTATTCTATCTCTCTTTATTATCAGAGAATCAAAACAAAAAAGGCCATTGATCAATTTACAGATCTTTAAGGCGAAGAGTTTTGTTTTTGGGTTATTCCTCCTTGTTACATTCTACATTTTTAAAGGAAGTACGGGACTAGCTTATGGTTATGTGGAAGTGATTTTAGGAGATGACCCATTGAATACCATTCCGATATGGATGGCTGTAATTTTAGGAACAATCCTGAGTATGTTCGTCACTTCCCGATTTGTCTTAATGGGGTACAACTTGATAAGGATAATTATTGCTGGTTTTTGCATAATGGCGATTTATTATGCTTATATCATACGATTTGTTTCTGTACAGGGTGAAACAACCGATTTTATTCTGCCGATGTTTCTTTATGGTGTCGCAACAGGTGTTCTATTTGTACCGATTGTTTCATTTACCACTTCATCAGCACCTCCCAAAATTGCAGTCAATGCATCGCTTGTTGGTATATTAGCAAGGTTTGTAGGGTTTAGCGCAAATCTGACATTTAACAACGAACTTCAATTGTTTACAAAATCCGGGGTTCGCGAAAAAGTTCGGGAAACACTCACGGAAACAAATCCGCAATTACCGCTTACTTTACTGGATATCCAAAACCAATATATAAATGCCGGCAGCGATATGTATACGTCAAAAGCAGTATCCACGGGCTATTTCAATCAAATGATCAGCCATCAAGTATTGGCCCGTGCTACTAGAGATTATTACGACTGGATGTTAACGGGGGTTTTAGTCGTCATTGTTATCTTAATTCTCTTGCCTCAAATTAAATATGTTGTTTTAAAATTAAGTAAAGGTAACATTCCCTATTAAAATTACTTGCAACATGTATTTGAAGACCCCTGTTACACAGAATTTTTGAAAGGACATCGATGAGTATGATCAGTATCTGCGAATATAGGACGTGGCAAGACTGGTGAGGAATAACTATCTTACGGTTTCAGAAACTGAGTGTCAGTTAGATTTTTCGAATCTGAGCAATTTCGGAAGGTATTTTTAGGAACGTTTTAGAATGAAATCCAAGAAATGAAGCGCGCAGCATCGGTTTAAAGACAGTAAGTTTCTATATGCTCGTAATTAGAGCAGGGCCAATGTATTAAATCCATAATTTTGTAGGCATTAAGATATTGCATATGAGTTTAAAAATAAATCAATTGGAGTATTTATCTGTTAAACCCGATGCTCCATTTGGAGAGATAGTGGAAAGTATTTGGATGGTAAAAAATCATGCTGAAGAAAAAAGAGAAGGCATCATTATCCCTGACGGTAAGATAGATCTGTTCCTTTTTGCTGGCGAAGGTGACAGTTTTGAGATCTTCATATCCGGTATCCATAATGGACCAGCCGTCAAACCACCATTCCCGAAATCGACCATGTTTGCCATAAGCTTTCACCCAATAGCTGCCGAATATATCTTCAAGGAGTCTTTTGAGGGCTTAAAAAATAATAAACAAATTCTTCCTTCCGATTACTGGGGATTCTGTAAAAGTGATCTGAAAAATTTTGATCTATTTTATAGAAAAGCCTGCGAAATTATTGCTGTTAAGCTGGAAAAGGAAATCGATGACCGCAAAAAGAAATTGTTTGAGATTATTTATTTTGCAAAAGGTGAAATTACGGTTGAAGAATTATCACAGCGGGTTTCATGGAGCAGCAGACAAATCAACCGCTATTTCAATAAATGGCTGGGATTATCATTAAAATCATATCTTAACATCATTCGCTTTTCGAACTCATTGAAACAATTGAAAAAGGGTGATTTTTACCCGGAACTCAATTACGGCGACCAGTCCCATTTTATCAGGGAAGTGAAGAAATTTGCAGGAGTAAAACCCACGATCTTAAATAAAAACGAAAATGACCGATTTATCCAATTGATCCTGATGCCTGAAACCTAATTTTGTCTTATAAAAAATATATATATAAAATGGTTTTAAATCATATCAATCTGGTGGTGAAAGATGTTGACAAAGCGGTGCATTTATTTGCACATTGTTTCGGCTTCAATCTAATAGTTAACCGAAAAAGTAAGATGGCGGTTCTTGCAAACAATGAAAATTTTGCGCTCGTGATCTGGGGACAGGTATTGAATAAAAAAGAAGAGTTACCTGAATATCCTGAAAATTTCCATATTGGATTTTACCAGCAAGATGAGGAGTCTGTTTGGAATATATACAGGAAACTCAGGCAGGAAGAAGGCTTAAAATTTGAAGCTGAACCGAAGCTTATCAGAAATACGTTTGGATTCTATTTAAATTTTGAAAATCTAATGATCGAGATCAGTGTAAATCCGTTTAAAGAAAATCAACAATGACAAATCGGCATATCCTGAGACTGACAGTTCAGCTTCGCTTCCAAATAGGATATTCGGTGTGGTTATTTAATCTTGCCCCATTGAAAAACAGCAGCCATGATAGCAAGCTATGATCCAGCTCGGCGAACTAAATGGAGAAAGGAGTTGAATAAGCTCCTTACCCCTAGATCTAGACTCCCGTTAATACGTGCAGATTTTTAATTACAATCGACCAGTACTTTTTGGCCACTTCACGTTGACTTTCATTTTTTAAATTATCAATATGAACCGAAATCGTGGTCTTGTCCTCATTTTTAGAGGGAATAAATCTGATCTGTAAATTTGCGCTTTCTTCAAAATCTTTGTGCTTCCATTTAGTTCGGATATGCGAATATTCTTTAAAAGTCGAAAAGTTCTGATCAACACCCGTAGCCCAGGTGCCTAATCCCCTGTCTGAAAAAAATACTTCCCAAAGTGTTTTCACGTTCGTTGGCACAGTTTTCCTGATTCCAAACTGCCAGCCTGCATCTTTTGTTAGTCCAATGTTATTTGCCATGTTTATTTTCTTAGTGAAATGGAGTTCGTATTTGAACTTAATTATTTTTTTCAATCGAAGCAAAAGTTCTTACCGGAAATATTCCGATACCTTTAAATTTTGGCGGAGCATTTGTCTAAAAGTAGTGGTGAATGAAACTACTCGCTATGATATATTTGAATTATAACAAATTAGTCATCGCAGCAGGTGAAAACAGCGGAATTGGTTATGCAACTATAAAACAATCAATCGCAGAAGGGGCGAAGTCATTATCATCCTGTCCTTATCTTGGATTTTGCTATCCATCTAGACTGGAATCTTGTAAATATCTTAGTCTTTTCAAATGGTCTGCTTTGTCCAAAATTGATGACTAAAGTTAATGCCAACTTTCCTATTCCAATTTTTTATTACCACTGGCGACATACTTGTATGTAAAAAAGATTTGCGAAAGAATAGCATTCTTGAAGATGTAGCTAATGCGCAATTTGAAAGGGAATAGTAGTATTTTTAACTGATTTGATAATCAGTTATTACACTTTTCTTTGCTTCTTTTTACGCTTTATAAGATAGTATAATAATGTTGGAAACACAACGATGAGCGAAATCCCTAACGAAATAAATTCCATAATCTGCTCATACCATCTATAGGAAAAATTAATTTGTGCATAGATAAAGCGAAGGATAAAGAGAAAATTGAGGATCGCAATACAATACCAGAACCTACTTTCTAAAGAACTTTCTCTACCAGGACCATAATAC
>JALAGS010000172.1 GCA_022712315.1 Sphingobacterium sp.
TAGTTGCCGTGTTTACCCGATCCGAAAAAAGGTATGATGACAAAACAAACCAGAATAATGGACGTCAGTGTCAGAATTCCCGTGGTCCACAGTATTTTGCTGAAATTTTCTGCATCTAATAGCTGAATGCCCCAGAGCCCCAAAAGGAAATAGGTGGCAACGAAAAGTATCACCAGTGTGAATAATATGCCGAATATGTATTTCATAGCTGAATAATTTATTTGTTATGAATGGATTTCACCTCAGTATAATTGAGCTGAATCGTCCCGATTTACATTTTTGAAAGATCTTATGGAATAGATATCACTTTTAAGATTGAACTCCCATAATGTATTAGATTTTGTTGAGAATCTGTTTTTTTAATGTGTCGAATTCTTCTTGGGTAATAATATTCTCACGAAGCAGCAGCTGCAGCTTTTGGAGTTTCTCGACAAAGTCGCCCTCTTGCTGAATATGATCTTTGATCTCCTCTTTTTGAAGGTCAAATTGCTTTCCGAGTTCCATACCGACTCCCAGTTGTGCCCCTACACCGGCGATTCCGCCTTCATTTTTAGCCGCATCACGTAGTGCCCGTAATTTTTCCAATTCAACATAGCTTAAGCCTGCCTGTTGTGCTGCTTGTGTCTGTGTGCTTAAGTCGGCGATTTCTCCAATTCTGCGTTGGGTATTGGCGTCAAATTGAGTTCCTAAAATTTTGAAATCCGTAATGTCGAGCCCAAGGTCTTTAAAATCTTGTTCAACCGCAATCTTGATGTCGCTGGATAAAAGCGCCAGTTGACTATCAATCTCATTATAACCTAGTTTCTTTTGTGCGATCTGTGCAATAATCTGTTGAGGGATCCGATTGTTAAGGATGTCCTGAATGACAGCGGTACTGACCGTATTTTGATTGGCTACAATGTTTTTATAGAAATGTACGGGTTCTTTGATCAGGTAGGAAAATGTACCATTCAAACCGATTTCTACCGGCAAATTATAGTGGGGGTCGATATATTTGATCGGCGATCCTGTTCCCCAGGATTGATTGACAATAGCGGCTGTGCGAAAGAAGTAGATATAAAGTTTATGTTCGGATTCAAAATTTTGCCGCAAACGTGCTAAAGTGGTAAAAAAAGGATGGTTATCCGTTTTTAGATTGTATGTACCGGCCTCGGTCAGGAGGTTTTCACCTTTTCCTTCGTAGACAAGGATACAACCCTGGCCTGGAGCGAGGATCAATTTACTGGAATTTTTGATCTCATTCCGCTCAGATGGAAATTTATACCACAATAATCGAGGATCCTGGTTTTTCCACTCAATGACCTCAGAAAGCTGGTTGTTAAAAAGATTAAATAGTCCCATAATGTTTAATTTAGTGTGTCGAATTTGGGGTTATACCCTTCAAACTTGTTGATTTGTTTGCCATTATTATCAAAATAATAATAGCTGCTCCCGTCTTTTACAATAAAACCATCCTTTAACAGGCACCCATTTCCATAAATAGACTTCAGGTCTGTGGTGATCGTTTTTTGTATGGCACCTGTTGTTATGTCCAGCAGCTGTATTTGTAAGGGGTCATCTTCCGCAGGTGTTGGTTTATACGCAATGAGGAGCGTTTTGTCATTTTGTGCAACCACCACGGGCTGAAAATAGAGCCTTCCCGGTGTGAAGTCTTTAAAACTGACCAGACGGGCTCCTTTAAATTGCCATGGATTGATCAGTACCTTTTTGTAGGGGTCGCGATCAGTAAAAATACCTGATCCGCCATAATCCTTATCCCAGGAAAAGCGCGGGCTGTCTTTTGGAAATCCATATTGGTATTGGTAACTGTACTGGATTAACTGAATTTTTTCTTCCGGATAATAACTGGATTTACTTGAAAAGGTGAATTCCGTTTTTGTCGTTGGATTAGGAAGTTTTTTCCTTCTTTCGTCATATAGCTGTTTATCGGGAATAGATTTGTTGATTAAGGGATAGTAAGCCAGGTTTTGTCCTTCATTGTTGACAATTTGATAGGCAGAACCATAATCCTCGTATTTAAATTCAACTTTGGCGATGCCCGTGCTTAAAGAAGGGGCATCTTTTACATAGTTCTCCAGTACACTTTTATAAGTGAGTGTATTTCTGTCCAGCTGATAAATATATTTGGATTTGACGATAATATAAAGATTCTGATCTTCAAATACCTGAAGTTTGACATCGCTGCTCGACAGTTCGACGGGCGTTTCCATCAAGGTCTTTACCCATTCTTTTTTGCCGGTTTTTGGATCAAAAAATCCAATGTAAACTTTATTGTCCTTGCCTTCGTCCATTCGATTCCTGAATGTGCCAACGTTACCGACGACGACGACATGGGGGATATTATCTTTGTCCAGAAATAGCATGTTACTAGCGTAGTTCCATTCCAATGGTTCGGCTTCTTCTTTTTTTTCTGTCGTGTTGGAGGAGCTGTAAGTTGAATAATTGGGCTCTGGCTTTTTAGAGAAAATAGCGCTTAAACCACCAATGACAAACATAAGTGCAATAAAACCTACTATCGCAAATAATACGATTCGAATGGCTTTATATTGATCTTGGTTGTTGCGTGGATAGTTGTAATTGTGATTGATATTGATGTCGTCGCTATCTAAAAAAAATTCTGTTCCACAGCTATCGCATTTATAATAATCAGGGCGTAGCGTGGTGATTTTTATACTGCCACAATGCGGACATTTGATCGCTTTGATATTTTTAGCCATTTATCTTTCTTGTATTTATTTTTAACCATCTTTCTAAGGCATGTTATCCAACTGATTGTTGTCAATTTTATACACCGAAAATGTTTACCTTGTTTAATTGATGAAACAATTTATGAATGAATTTAGAATTAAAATAATCGTATAACAAATTTTTTGCCAGCTAACTTATATTCGTCGAATTTGAATTTAAATACGCAGGAAATGAGCTATTTCTTTTTTTGCAAGATTGAGGACGATTCTATTTGGCTAAGATCCGTCAGGTAAAGAAAAAATATTTTTTGTATTTACGAATTATTCGTAGATTAGTGTTAGATTAGAAAAACGAAGATAAAGATATGGAAAAATTAACAGCACAAGAAGAGCAGGCAATGCAATCTATTTGGAGTCTCAATGGAGGCTTTATAAAGGAAATCTTGGACAATATAAAAGGTGAGAAGATGCCTTATACCACCTTGGCATCAACGGTGAAGAATTTAGAACGCAAGGATTTTGTGAAGGCAGTGCGTTATGCCAATGCCAAACGCTATGAGCCGATGGTGAGTGAAGAGGATTATAAGGCCAAGTTTATGAATTCTTTTGTTGGTGATTATTTTAAAAATTCCTATAAGGAGATGGTTTCGTTTTTTGTACAAGAGGAAAAACTAACAGCCGATGAATTAAAGGAAATCATGGACATGATTAAGCACAATAAATCTTAGTCATATGGAAAGTCTACTCACCTATATTATACAAGTCAACCTATTGTTGGGTATTATCTATTTGGGATATATCGGACTATTGAAAGGTTTGACATTCTATTCGTTAAATAGAGTCTACTTTTTAGTGGGGGGAATGTTTGCTTTTGTATATCCATTTATGGATTTAAAGTCTTTGTTTGTACAGCGTGGGCTGGATATGGGGGTGATAGGCGAACAGATTTCGTTTTATATGACAGAGCCGGAAGTTCAACAGCAGCTGACCTTGGGAAGGTTGGTGGAAATTGTGTTTATGGTCGGTGCAGTTTTATTGTTATTAAAATTTGTATTTCAGTTATTGAGTTTATTGCGGATTCATCTGAATTCGACGTCCGACCGGTGGCGGACCTACCTATTCAGGAATGTGCTCATTCCTATTGTTCCATTTTCGTTTTTGAATAAAATCTATGTTAATAAGGAGCAGCATCTGGATGCTGAACTAAAAGATATTTTTAAGCATGAGGATATTCATGTGAAAGGCCTTCACAGTTTGGATATTTTATTGTTTGAAATGATATTGGTGTGTTGTTGGTACAATCCTTTCGTTTGGCTCATGCGCAGGGCTATTCGCCAAAATTTGGAGTTCTTGACTGATCAACAGGTTCTCGATAAAGGAATTGACAAGCAGACGTACCAATACAGCCTATTGAATGTGTCCAAAAAGGGCACTTCAGTAGGGTTGAGCAATCAATTTAATTTTAAACTTTTAAAACGTCGTATTATGATGATGAACAAGAAGCGGTCATCGAAAATAGAACTGAGTAAGTATGCTTTCCTTTTACCTGTATTTTTATTGACGGGAGCAGCATTTACGGTTAGTAAAGCCGAGGGCAGTATAGAGAATGTGGTTGAGAAGGCAAATGAGACGGCTGTTATCGACTTGAACAGAGATTTACAGGTTGATGTTTCCTTGCCAGCAAAGATGGTCAGTAAGGTAAATAAGCCTTTGGTGGAATTGAATACTATAGAATTAAAAAAAGATACTGTAAAATCCAAGAGTGGAGCAGATACTATTCATTTTCGGACAAGTATGAAATTCGAAAAGGAGCCTCTCTATATTGTAGAAGGGAAGGAGGTTAATCCAACTATTATGGCTGCTATCCCGGGATCGGAAATCCAGTCGATCGATGTGATTAAAGATAATGGAAAGGCAATATATGGCGAAAAAGGTAAGAATGGAGTTATTCTTGTTACGTTGAAGAAAAAAGGTTCACCTACGATCACCAATCAGACACTTACCTTTACCTATGATAAAAAAGAAGATGCGAATGCACCGGAGCTCAAGGGAAAGGTACAAGGAGTTGCAGTCTATATGAAGGGACGACCTACAGATCTTGAGCCGGGCAAGTTTGGTGCCCGTAGTATTGGTGGGATTAAGGGAGATCCACTATTTGTTGTTGACGGAAAAATTGCCGCCGACAACAAAATCAACGAGTTGGATCCGAATACAATTGATAACATTACGGTCTTGAAAGATCAAGCCGCGACTGCAATATATGGCAAACATGCAGAGAATGGCGTCATCATTGTGAACACCAAGGCCTATGTAAAGGAACATCCTGAAGTGTCTTCTGATGTAGAGGACCGTCTGTCTGGAAAAGTGAAAAAAGTAATTAAGACCGAGTTGGAGAAGGAAAAAGGAGAAGCGGTTAAAAAAGAAAAGGGGCAATAATCCATTCGATAAAAAAAAGCCGATATATTCGGCTTTTTCTGACTTATTTTGTATTGAGGTTCGTCATGGTCAGTTCGATGCCGATATTGACAAAACTCTGAATCATTTTAACAGAATGATCAATTAAAGCCGGTAGTTCAGCTTGTTCCTCTTTGTCAAAAGGGCCAAGGACATAGTCTACCTGTCTGCCTTTTGGGTAATTATCTCCGATTCCAAAACGTAAACGCGGATACACCTGTCCACCGCAGAGTTGTTCAATGGATTTGAGTCCATTATGACCGGCACTGCTTCCTTTGGGTTTCATGCGTAATGAGCCAAAGGGAATAGCCAAATCATCCACAATAACCAATACATTCTGAATTGGAACTTTGCATTGTTGCATATAGTAGTTTACCGCTTTACCGCTTAAATTCATATAAGTGGTGGGCTTAATCACGGTGACATTGTGCCCCCTTTGCTTAAATTCGCTATAATAGGCTAATTTTAGTAAGGAGAAACTGGCACCGGCCTGTTTAACAAGCTCATCAGCTACCATAAAACCTATATTATGTCGTGTGTCGGCGTATTCACTGCCGATGTTGCCCAATCCAACGATAAGATAATTCATGACGCAAAAATAGAAATTTTAATAAACAAAACCTTCATGATTTCGCAGACATCAACAGAAATGAAAGCGAAAAAAAAAGCACCGAATTTCGGTGCTTTCTGTAGTATTTTAAGAATCTTGTTCAGATTATTTTTTACCACCTTTAGTTGCTTTAGCTGCTTCTTGTTCAGCTTGACGCAATGCACGAGACATGATTACTGATACAATTGTATCATCAGCATTGTTCAATACTTTTGCGTTTTCCAATTGAATTTGACCTACGCGAACTGATTTACCAACTTCTAAAGATTCCATTGGTACAGCAATTTCTTGTGGTAAGTTTGCAGGTAATGCTTTTACGCGTAAATTACGTAATTTTTGAACTAATTTACCCCCCATTTTAACACCTGGAGAAGTTCCTGTTAATCTGATAGGAATATTTAATGATACTTCTTTGTCATCAAATAATTCTAAAAAGTCAACGTGAGTAACTAAGTCAGTTAATGGGTGGAATTGCGCGTCTTGAACGATAGCTCTTTTAGTTTGACCCTCAATGTTTAATTCTACAATGATTACGTCTGCAGTGTAAAGAACTGGTTTCAAATCAGCTGCGGATACAGAAAGAGCTGTTTGCTCTGTACCACCGTAAAGTACTGCTGGTACTAAACCTTGGTAACGCAATTCTTTTGCATCTCTTTTCCCTACGTTCTGTCTTACAGAACCGCTAATAGCAATTGATTTCATCTTTTAATTTTTTATAAATTTGAGGTGCAAAGATAATCTAATTTTTGATACTATCAAAAAATACAATTGATATTAGCTCGAAAACAGGCACTTATTCAAGATCATGAACTTTTCCATGTTCATAATTATACCCATGCAACTTTGCTTGTTCAGCCTAATGTATGACCAAATTGATACCATTTCCTACATTAAAAGCGAAATAAGCCTCTCTTAGCAGGGAAATAACAGGGGGTTAACAGGGATTTACCCCTGTTAACCCCCTGTTATCCCCTTGTTAATCCCCTATAAATACCTTGTTAATGTATGAGTTGATATAAATCAAGTGTTAACTTGTATAGGAGTTAAAAAAGCGGCTCGCCTGTGGTTAAAAGATAGGGCCAAGCGGAATAGTAATTTTAAATGTTTGTTGCTTTTAAAAAAGGGTAGGATGGTGACATACAAAAAAGACTCTGGTCGTTTCGCCAAATGCGTCCCGTACCAGAGTCCAATATTTATAGCTGCAAGGCAACGTTTATTCTACTTCAAATAAATCGGAGATAGAAGAGTGTTGATTTACGCTTTTGATAGCTTTTGCAAATAAATCAGCAGTTGATAATACTTTGATTTTAGTCGACTGTTTTGCTTTTTCTGGATCCAATTGAATGGTATCAGTCACAATCATTTCAGATAATACGGAGTTTTCAATAGTTTCGTAGGCTTTACCTGACAAGACAGCATGTGTACAAACTGCTCTTACAGATCTTGCACCGTTTTCCATGATCAGCGCTGCTGCTTTCGAAAGTGTACCGGCTGTATCGCAGATATCATCGATCAATACAACATCCTGACCCGTTACATCGCCAATAATAGACATAGATTCGATTTCATTCGCACGTTTACGACGTTTGTCACAGATAATCACTTCCGCATTGAAAAATTTAGCAAAAGTACGTGCTCTGTATGAACCGCCCATATCTGGAGAAGCAATCGTTAGATTCGGAAGTTTTAACGATTTGATATAAGGAACAAAAATGATGGAGCCATCCAAATGGTCAACAGGGATATCGAAAAAACCTTGGATTTGTGCTGCATGCAGGTCCATGGTCATGATGCGGTGAATACCTGCGGCAGTCAATAAGTTGGCAATCATTTTTGCGCCAATAGCAACTCTTGGTTTGTCTTTTCGATCTTGTCTTGCGAAACCAAAGTAAGGGACTACTGCCGTAATGTAATGCGCTGAAGCTCTCTTCGCTGCATCTGTCATTAATAATAATTCAAAAAGATTGTCGGTTGGCTGGTTGGTAGATTGGATGATGAATACATCGCTTCCGCGAACTGATTCATTGTAGAATGGTTGAATCTCACCGTCGCTAAAACGCGATAATGTTTTGTCTCCTAGTGGTTTCCCGTAAGATTGTGCGATTTTTTCGGCCAGTTCTGTAGTGCCAGAACCTGCAAATAGTTTAACCGTGTTGAATTGCAAAGGCATGGTTTTGTATATTTATGTTGGGTTATTGTATTGTCGTTTATTCAATATTTTTATTCCCTTACTGTTTTTTAAAGTTAAACATTAAAAAAAATGGATTGTTTTCACAATCCATATACTCTTAACTTTAAAAGTTGTCCGACCTGGATTCGAACCAAGACAAACAGAACCAAAAACTGTCGTACTACCCTTATACTATCGGACAA
>JALAGS010000173.1 GCA_022712315.1 Sphingobacterium sp.
AATAAAGAGGGGTAATATTTTAAAATGAAGCCTTAAATAGAAAATTTATATATTCTTTATGAAAGGATATGCCGCTTAGCAGAAGATCTAAGCGGCATATTCAATAATTATTAAAAACCAGATTGGATTTTAATAATTATTTCCAGCCTGGATTTTGAACCAAATTTGGATTTTTATCTATCTCCACCTGGGGAATCGGAAACCAATAATTCTTTGCTGTAAAAATTCGTTTCTGATAAACTGAGCGCTTGAAAAATGCTTTAGGATTAGATTCATTATCGTCTTTTTCTGTACCAGAAAAATTCATTCCATAAAAATTCCCATTTAATACTGCTTCACCTATTTTCCAACGTCGTACATCCCGGTAACGGATACCCTCATTATTGAGCTCTACGCGACGCTCACTCCGGATTGCTTTACGCATCGCCTCCTGCGAAGATGGCACAGGTAGAGCATCTTTTCCGGATCCGTACTGTGGTATACCTGCACGCAAACGTATTAAATTGACATACTTTAAAATATCAGGATGATTAGGTTCTGACTCATTTAAAGCTTCAGCATAGTTCAAATAAACCTCTCCAAGCCGATAAAGTATTCCTGGTCGATAAGGATTTGTCCCATTGCGAGGATCGTGATCGGGGTGGACTTTCTTGCGGACAAGATACCCATTTTGTGGAGCATCATGTGTAGGTCCACCATCCCAGTTACCACTATAAAACTCGGTTGTCCGATTCTCTCTCCTATACCAAGCACCATTATACAGGACCGAAATATAAAAACGAGGTTCACGGTGGGTATACATATTATAAGTACCCTCTAACGTGACTTTTCCGTTTCCTTGAGATTCAGCCCAGCGCGTATTTCGAACTTCTGCTGCTTTTGAAAATCCCTTTTCCTGATATCCTGATAGCGGATCATCAATCGTCCGACCATTCTCCATAAAAAAAGCGTCCACTAAGGATTGAGTAATTCCCAGTCCTCCGTTTCCCCCGGTGCCCCTCGGCTGCGCGTGCCTGTCATACTCCCAGATATTACACTCCGGTCGAGCGAAAAGAATCTCATCATTGCCATCTTGAGGTCGTCGAAAAAGCATATTCTGATAAGAAAGAAACGGGTCTATAGTTCCATCAGCATTATACTCCATGTATAATTTATGTCCAGCTGACTCTGCCTTTTCCAACAATAGTTTTGAGGCTCCAGCGGCAGTTTTCCATTTATCTGCACTATAGGTACCATTGAAAATAGTTTCTCCTTTATTATTTACAAATCCGGTGTAAGCTGTATTCCCATTGACCAATGGACTTGCAGCAAATAGTAAAAGGCGAGCCCTTACTGCGAGACACATAATAGAAGTCGCGCGACCATATTTCTGAGCAGCACTGTATTTAGCTGGCAAAATAGCAGACAGATCCAACAGCTCCTTTTCAGCCCACTGCACCACCTGATCAAACGGTGTCTGCCCGATCATCAGCTCTTCGGCGGATGCATTCGGATCCGTCAATCCGAGATGAAAAGGTATAGCGCCATAAGTTTCGAGAAGCAACGTATAATAATAGGCTATCATGAAGCGGGCCTCAGCTTTCATAAGGTTTACTTCCTCTTCTGTGACTAGCTGAGCAGGATTTGGTTTTACATTATCCAGAAAAATATAAGCTGAACGAATACGTTTAGGAAGTTCAACCCAATAATTAGGATCCCATGACGTACTGGGATTCCAATTGCCAGTCTGCATACCTATGACTGACCAACCAAATTGCTCCCATCCAGTAGACGGAGCCATGTCATCAGAGAGCGGATCCCACCCGAGTGTTCGCGTATTTCCCCAATACGGGTCTGGTACATTGCTGTATATACCGGCTAGCCAATCCTCGGTTCGGGTCTTGTCTTTAAAAATCATCTCTAAAGTAAGCTGATCATCGGGACTCTTGTCTAAGTATTTCGAACAAGATGTAGCTGTAAAACCCAACGCAGCAAGTAATAATATACTGGTAATCTTATATTTTATAGTCTTCATTGTATTGATTCTTTCTATTTAAAATTCAATTCCAATCCCATAGAAACCGATTTCATGATCGGATAACGCATACCGTTATTGACGCCAAGTTCCGGATCCCAAAGTTTAAAATCACTTACAGTTAACAAGTTATTACCGCGAATAAATACTCTAAAATTACGGATAGCGAGATGGTCCAGTATTTTTGGCGGTAAGCTATACCCTACCTCGATGTTACGCAACCGAATGAAACTCATATCTCTAAGCCACCAGGTAGATGCGAGATTATTATTCGCACTTTGATAATCAGAAAGACGTGGATAGAAAACATTCTGCCTAGGATTATCCACGGTCCATCTATCGGAAACATTATCAAACATATTACCCATTGCACCATTAGCACTTCCAGGAATAAAATTTGACCCGCCAATTATTCTGTAAGTACGAGAGACTCCCTGAAAAAAGAAACCGAAATCAACAGCCTTATACCTCAGATTGGATCCAAAACCAAATACAATCTGTGGATCCTCCGTCCCACCGATGGCAGTTCTATCAAGTGCATCTGCAACGCCATCACCGTTCAAATCCCTATATTTGATATCACCAGGGCGTACAGGTCCAAAGGTATGCTTCGGAATATCCGGACGAAGAGTCCCATTGGCAACATCTGAGAAATCGGCATCTGTAAAGAGCCCCTCATCAATAAACCCAAACAGTTGACCGATCGGCTTTCCTGTAGAAGACCTTGATGTACCGATCACTGCACTAGGTTCGTCCTGTTCTAAGATCTTGTTTAGGGCGTAGGTAAATGTGCTACGAACAGACAGGAATAGATTTGGGTTTAATTGTTTGTTCAGTTCAAGCGACATATCTATGCCTTTATTATTTACACGTCCAAAGTTTGCCCAGGGAGCATTGGTAAAACCGCTCGACCCTGGTATGGAACGACGTTGCATAAATATATTTTTTCGGTCCTCATTAAATAAATCCAGCTGGAATTCCAGCGCTTTCCATAAGCCAAGTTCGATACCGATATTCGATTTAGCGACAGTTTCCCAAGTGAGACCACTGTTACCTTGATCACCCTCCATGCGACCATTACGCTTAAAATCATTGTTTAATCCCCATGAATATCCTCCAGTTTCATTAATTGTTGTGATATAGGCAAATCGACGGCCATCTAACTTGTCATTCCCTACCAGCCCGTAAGATCCACGCAGTTTAACCTTGGAAAGGGTACTTTTTAGGTGTTCCATAAAAGGTTCTTCAGAAATATACCAACCTAGAGCAAAGGAAGGAAAGAACCCATAACGTTTTCCTGGAGCAAAGTTTTCGGATCCATTATAGCCAAAATTAAACTCCGCAATATACCTGTTGCTATAATTGTAGGAGAATCGACCTGCAATCCCTTGATTCCTGTATGGCAAGAGATCACCATTATCATAATTCCGCTGATTGTATAAAAACATTCCCTCTACATTATGGCCACCAAAAGATTGAACGTAATTAATAGCCCCTTCAAGATACATGCTTTTATCACCCCAGTCTGAGTTTTTTTCATAACCTAAAAATTCCTGTCCATAGCTATCAATGACCAATTTCAGCTTCCCATTTTCATCCCGGCCAATAGCTGGATTATAGTAATCAGGGCTTTTACTTCGAACGACAGACGTGTTGGAATATCTATCAAAAGAAAAAAGTCCTCTAGCCTTTAATCCTTTCAACCAAAATGAGAGGTCTTGTTCTACTGCAAATAGAGATTCTATCTTACTTGCACTAATACGTTCATATCCGCGTTGGGTTGCCAATGCCCAGGGATTTGTCCGCTGTGGTGTCCGCGGTATTTCACCAGAAGAATAAATGGTAGGATGAACAAAGGGAGGAATCGTGAAAGCTTCCTGAAAGAGTTCATCCACACTTTGGGGAGCTCTGGTTCTATCCTGGAGATACCCACCAATATTCAGTCGGAAGAGTGTGGTCGGGCTTACATTAATATCCACATTGGAACGTACATTATAACGGTTCAACCGTGAAGATGAATTCCAAGCCTGTTTTTCATCGCGTTCAATCAATCCACCCTCCCGATAATATGAAGTTACCAGGGAATAGCGTAGGATATCAGATCCGCCATTTACACTCAAATTCGCCCGTGAATTTCCAGCGTGGTCCCGGAGTACAGCATCAAGCCAATTGACGTCCGGATAGAGATCGGGATCTGTATGATTACGGATGTTCTCGATCCGCTCCTTCGAATATAAGCCTTGTTCTCCCCGTTCTTCTCGAATACTATTCATGACCTCAAGGTAATCAGCAGCACCTACAAATTTAGGCAGCTGTACCGGTGATGTAATTCCTTGCTCAAAACGGGCGGACACATTGGGTTTACCCACTTTCCCCCGCTTTGTATTGATCAGAATCACTCCATTCGCCCCCCGTACACCATAAACCGCACTCGCAGCAGCATCTTTCAATATCGAAAATGATTCGATTTCTTCAGGATCCATATTATCCAAAGACCGCTCTACACCATCTACAAGAATCAAAGGGCTTCTGCTTCCGCCAAAAGTACTAATACCCCGGATCCAAAAGTTTGAATTATCATAACCCGGTTCTCCCGATCGCTGTACCGCAATAATACCAGCAAGCTGTCCTGCAAGATTGTTACTCATCGAACGCGATGTTCCTATCTGTAAACGCTTGGGTTCTATTGTCGTGATCGCTCCTACCACAGAGGCACGCCGTTGGGTACCAAAACCAACGACAACAACCTCATCCAGTGCACTGATGCTATCTGCAAGTATAACAGTGTATTCACCATTTGTTTTGAGCGGTACGCGTTGGCTGACGTACCCAACCAGACTAACGGTAAAATAACTATCCTGCGGATCAAGCTTAAGTGTAAACTGACCATTGTCATCTGTGGATGTCTTATTCTTGCCCAAGCCTGACGCAACTGTAGCATTCGCCAGCGTAACCTGCCTTTTATTAAGCACCCTGCCCTCTATATGGCGATCTTCTTGTATCAAAGGCTGTTTACTACCGCGCTTCACAATAATGGTATTATCATTTAGCGTGTACGAAACCTTTAAACTCAAAAAAATCTTATCCAGCACGGTCTTTATTGGCTGCTCTTTAAATGACATGGATATACGCTTGGAATCGTCGATGTCATTGGGAGAATAAATAAATTTTAAACCGGTTTTGGTATTTAATTCTTTAAAAACCTGCTTTACCGGGAGATTGTTAAAATCTATCGTTATATTCTTTTGTACATCAAAGATTGGCTTGGCCGAGCTAAATAACCAGACAAGGCTACCCAAAAAAAGGCACAAAAAGTTTCGCGCAAACTTATTTTGTTTGCGGGATGTCATAAGTAATTTATACATTTGAAAATTGATTAATAATTGATCATTACCAAAAGCCGTAAAGGCGCGATTAGGAATGTAGCAGCATTCCTAATTTTTTTATGGATTTGCTTCTTTTACATATATTGTTCCTTTCTTTTCTACATAGTTTATATTATTGGTCATTTTAATGATTGCTAAGACCTCGCTGATATTGTCATATCTGCTGATTATTCCTGTGATTGGAAGACCAGCAATTTTTGGATCTATAACGATCGGTGTTCCATACCACTGTTCAAATTCGAGGACGACCTCGGCAAGCTTCTCGTTGTCAAAGCAGAATAATCCTTTACGCCAGGCATTTGCTTTCTCAATATTTTTGGATTGAATAAGTAAGATCTTTGGTTTATCTTTTTCCAAAAAAGCCTGCTGTCCAGGCTTTATAAGTACTTGTGTTCCATACTGATTATGGGTAAGGCGAATACTTCCTTCGGTTAGCGATACATTTTCTTCCGAATTCGCGGAGGTATTCACATTGAATTTTGTTCCCAATACTTCAATAGTCTGTAAAGCAGAGCGAACGAAAAAAGGCACTCTTTTCCCCGCCGAATATTGTTTATGAACATCAAAATAAACCTCTCCAGTAACATGGACAGAACGATTACTCCTATTAAAATCGGGATCGAGTTCAATCGTGGCCAGATAGTTAAGCCAGACCTGTGTGCTATCGTCCAATAGAACAGAAAACACATTCCTTGAGGGATTTTCTATCCGAAGTTTTCCAAGATTTGTCCCATTGGCAATGGTGCTCAGCGCAAGTACTTTTTCGGCATTGATGGTCGTGTAATGTGCTCCTTTAGGTAAGGTATCCAACAGATCAAATCGTTTTTCCTTTCCGATTATTAACGACGGATTATGATTAATGACCTGAAGAACTTTATCGCTTGTTTTTGAATTATCTACGACTCTATAAGATATAAATATCCCCAAAAGAATAATGATGCTTGCTGCTGCATACCATATTTTAGGTAAATACAAACTTACAGTAGATTTTTTAATATGACGATGAACCCTGTCCTTAATCTCTTCTCCAACGCGGTCCGTATCCGTATGCAGCTCTCTCTCCCTTTCCATTGCATCGTACAGGAATTCAACAAATTGCCTTTCTTTAGGGCCGGTATCTCCCGAAATGTAGCGGTTGAGAAGATCTTTTAAGACCGTGCGAACATGACGTTTCCTTTCAGACATATAAGATGGTTTATATTGGTTCCTTTCTTATAGGTCGTTGTGACTAATGATTATTCCCAAAAAAAAATTAAAAAAACATAAAAAGAATTTTTTGGATCAGATGTTTAAGTGTATTTGTTGTGTTGAGTAATTGATTTTGAACAGTTTTGGTTGATATTCCTAATAGTTTTGCAATTTCTTTTACAGTTTTATCTTCATTGTAGCGAAGCAAGAATATATCCCGGCGCTTTCGTGGCAGTCGAGCAATCCAGTTATGCAGCATTGATTCCAATTCGATCTGAATATAGCGTCCATCTGCAGTTGAGCCATCGCTCAGCTCTTCGACCAATGTTTCCAATTCTTCGAAATACCGCTTTTCCTTCCTAAACTTGTCAATCACCTTATAACGAACAGCTTGACAAAGGTAGTGATCAACATCTAAGATTGTTTTCCTGTGGCGCTTCTCCCATAAATCAATGTAAAGATCCTGAATAACTTCTTTTGCTGAATTTTCATCTTGCAAACGCCGAAAAGCAATTTCATACATTTTTTTCCAAGTCCGATGATAAAGTTCGTCAAATGCATCTTCATTCGACTCTTTCACCAAAAGAAAAAGATCCTCAAGACTACTATTGCACATAACCGACGATTTATATTGTTGAGAAATTAAATATTGGTTTAAAATTGATAGATGCAATATATAAAATCTAGATGGAACTTCCTATAAGTGTCATCTCACAACAATAAATCAAAATCTATAAAATATGTAACGCTACTGCAGTAAAACAGCTTGCAAAATTAGATCATCCTTGGATGATTCCAAATAATTTCTTTAAAGCTACTATTGGCAATAGCCCATCGAATCTTTTTAAGGATATCTGCATCTAAATCAAAGAAAATTGAATATTTTTAGAACACAATTACAGGCCTTATGGACGACAAAAAATTAATGGAAATAGAACAGTATATCGGTACACTCTCAAACAATGAGCAACAAATAATTGGTCAATTCCGAAAAACAATAGCAGAAAATGACAGCGCTGTTTCCGAGAGCTTCGGAAAATTCATGTCAAATCCCAATGCAATCAGCTTTAACGAACAAGGGGTATTTAAATATGGGCTAACGCTTGCAAAGAATTATATTTCATTCCATTCCTTGGTGATGTATGCTAACCCACAATTAATGGCAGAACTAAAATTAAAATTACCCAAAGCAAAGTTCCAAAAAGGCTGCATTAATTTCAAAACATTGGATGAATTTCCGATATCAGTATTAACAGAGCATATTCAGAATTCTTCTAAAATAGATTTTAGCCCCATGATTAATCGTTATCTGAAAAAGAAATGACCATGTCTGATCGTCCACTAGACTTTTTTTATAGCAACCTGACTCAACTATTTACATTAGTAGAGTCCGAGCGGGAAGCACTCGATACAAAGCTCAAGATCCTACATTATAAAAAGGATAGTTACTTGATGGAACCCGACACAAAAGCAAAAAATCTATTTTTTCTGCAAAAGGGAATTGTGCGAAGTTTCTATCAAACCGACGACAGAGAAATCAACACGGAATTTTTCTTTGAAAATGAATATCTAACTGCTTTCACAAGCTTCCTTACTGGAGAACCTACCAAGCTCCATTTTCAATGTATGGAAGACGCCGAACTGATCCAGATTCCGAAAACACTAATTGAGGATCTATTGAGCCGTGATCACAGATGGTATATCCTGCTCACTGAAATCTTAAAAAATGAATATATCAAAAAATGCCGTCGCGAAAGCTCCTTTTTACTACTCGACGCCAACGAGCGCTACCTTTACTTTCTAAAACAATTCCCTTTTTCATATAACCGAATTCCACTTTTTCATATTGCATCCTACCTTGGTGTGAATCCCGAAACACTGAGCAGGATACGAAGTAAAAAGTCAAACCAAATTGATCTAAGTCAAGTCAATAACATTTAGATTTTATCACTTTTGATATCATTATAAATATACAGACAATGGAAAAAAGAGTAAAATTTGATTTTGAAGTTTATTTCACCAATGGTGGCAGCATCAAAGGGGAAGATTTTAGGCTTGATATCGTTGGCAACGCCATCAGTAATCAAGAACTCGCTGATTATATCATTAAAGATTTAAGATTATTGATGGCAGGAAAAGTTATTATATCGAACAAAACCATCCTGAATGAGCGCCATAAACGCTACCCGATCAATAGCGAACTGCGGAAAGATACGCTGATAGATCTCAGTCATACCATTGAAGATGGGTTGATTACCTACAAAGGTCTCCCCGCGCCACATATTTGCGACTATCTATCCAGAGAAAATTCCAAACAGTTTTACAGTGAAGGCACCAGCTTCCAAATCGGTAAGATCGACATGGTGACTAATACCGGAACTTACATAGACTGTCCTTTCCATCGGTATGAAGATGGAGAAGACACTGCCCAGACTGACTTGCACAAACTTGCGGAACTGCCAGCCGCTGTCATTCGGATCCCGCATACTGAAACGTTGGAAATAACAGCAGATCATCTAAAAAACAGGGAAATTCGAAAAAAAGCCGTATTGATACATACCGGTTGGGATCGACACTGGAATACAGAACACTATTATGAAAATCATCCTTACCTAACCCTAGGGGCGGCAGAGTACCTCAGAGACTGCAACGTCACATTAGTCGGTATAGACTCCCATAACATCGACAGTACAGCAGGTAACACGCGTCCAGTACACTCCACACTATTGAGCTCGGGCATATTGATCGTCGAGCACCTTTGCAACCTTAACTGTTTACCAGATGAAAATTTCACTTTTACTGCGGCCCCGCCCAAAATCAGTGGTGTTGGTACATTTCCTGTCAGGGCTTTCGCGTCCTTAAAAAATTCTGTTGATGTATAAAACAATACAATAGCTAAAAATCGACGGACTCGAATTTGGTAAAGAAGTCTTTAAATAACGCACCTGACGAGGATTAAGTAGAAGCAAGCCCCTATTACGTGAAGAAAAAATGACAATAAAAATCTATAGACCTGATCATGTACTCCTGAAAAGACATATCGAATGCTTTTATATACTTGAAAAAACCGCAGAGGAAAAACCTACAGTATATTTTACATTTCCTAGTATTTACACGATTGTTACCATAAGCCAGCAAACCCAAACTGCGATAAATGGAAATAAATTAATGACCAAACACTGTCCATCTACCCCGGTAGAAACTAACCTCGTATGTAACTTTAATGCCCCCGTTCTCATCTGTTATGAAGGAAAAATAAACGAAATCACCACCTACTTTAAACCCCTTGGTATAAATGCTTTCATACAAGAGGATCTAAGATATTATAGCCATGGAACGTTTCCCGATTTTAATCCCTACACGGATTATAAAGATGCGATGAGCTCCATTCTTTCGATAGATGACCATTGTGAAAGGATAAAGGCCTTAGAAGCTTATTGGCTCTCAAAATTAGGGGTATTTGAAAATGCACTTGCGTCCTAAACGTTTAAAAAGTGGCGGTGTTTGGATATAGCAAAGTTGCTATATTTAAATTTTCAAAATTATAACACACCGCCATGATAAATTTAAATGTTTTTAGTCAGATTTTATCTCTTATCGACCGCGAATT